>NZ_JAYAZJ010000034.1:0-17280 GCF_037273965.1 Claveliimonas sp.
TGGACTTCAGACCTGGCCGACGCGCTTACTTTATGGATTTAGGGATTGCAAACTATTCTTTCTTTTTCCTCACCTTCGCAAAAGAAACGCATGCAAACATATGCCTGTTGTAGAAAGAAATCTGCGTTTTCTGCACTTTGATCTTTACATCCGGAATCCTCGACATAATGCATGTTTCGAACTTCTCATATAACGGCAATGCATCCATCTGCCGATCAAAAAACTGTAAAACGGTATCCTGCATATTCTTTTCCCCCTGTATCTGCATAGCCGGATATCAGACCGCGCATTTTTTATATATAACAGTATAGCATACAAAGTATTTTCTGCAAAAAAAGACCGGATCCATCTTCAGCCCTGCTCCTGCTGCTTTTGTCTCCGGCCTTTTCTCTTTAATTTACGATCCTTACTCTTAGCACCCCATCAATCTGTCTTAGGTCTTCCGCTACCCGTTCCGGGATTTCCGAATCAATATCGATCATCGTATATGCATATCCGCCCTTACTTTTATTAGCCATATCGGCAATATTCATATTATCATCCGCCAAAATCCTGGTGAACTGACCGATCATATTCGGCTTATTGTAATGGAGAAGAACAATTCTTTTATTCTCGCCCGGCATTCCCATATCACAGTCCGGGTAATTGACAGAATTGCGGATATTACCATATTCCAGATAATCCATGATCTGACGGACTGCCATTTTAGCACAATTATCTTCAGATTCCTCAGTGGATGCTCCAAGATGTGGAATAACGATAGCACCTTTTACTCCGGCAATAACAGGAGTCGGGAAGTCTGTCACATAATGACGTACCTGACCGCTTTCCAGGGCATCGATCATATCCTCCTCATTTACCAGGACATCTCTGGCAAAATTCAGGACAATTACTCCCTTCTTCATGAGTCCGAGTGCATTTTTATCGATCATGCCTTTTGTACTGTCCATTGCCGGCACATGGATCGTAATATAATCACAGTTTTTATATAATTCATCTACGGTTTTTGCGTGGTGGATATTCCTGGAAAGTCTCCATGCAGAATCCACGGAAACATAAGGATCAAACCCGTACACATCCATTCCAAGATGAGTTGCCGCATTTGCCACGAGCACTCCAATTGCGCCAAGCCCTATCACGCCAAGCTTTTTCCCTTCCAGCTCACATCCTGCAAAGGCTTTTTTCGCTTTTTCTGCGTCTTTGGCAATATTACCGTCCTCTTCATTTTCCTGCACCCAGTTGATTCCTCCAATGATGTCTCTGGATGCCAGAAGCATTCCGGCAATCACCAGCTCTTTCACACCATTTGCATTTGCGCCGGGTGTATTAAATACAACAATCCCCCTCTCCGCACATTTGTCCAGAGGAATATTGTTTACTCCGGCGCCCGCCCTTGCAATCGCCTTCAACTTTGGACTAAACTCCATGTCATGCATGGCAGCGCTCCTTACAAGGATCGCATCTGCTTTCCCCGGGTCACTGACTGGTACATATTGTTCCGTCATACCTTCCATCCCAGCCTCAGAAATTTGGTTTAAGCAATAATAATGATACATGTCTACAGATTCTCCTTCTCAAATTTCTTCATAAAATCTACCAGTGCCTGAACTCCCTCATATGGCATTGCATTGTAAATGCTGGCTCTCATACCGCCCACACTCCGGTGTCCTTTTAAATTTTCCAGTCCTGCCTCTTTTGCCTCTTTCACAAATTTGGCATCCAGTTCTTCATTACCTGTCACAAACGGTACGTTCATAAGAGAGCGGTCCTTCTTTTCGACTGTCCCCTTAAAAAGACAGCTCTCATCCAGATAATCGTAGAGAAGCTTGGCTTTCTTCTCATTTTTCTTCTTTATTTCTTCCAGACCACCCTGCTTTTTCAGCCACTTGAACACTTTGCCGCAGATATAGATCCCGTAAGCCGGCGGAGTATTGTAAAGAGAACCGGCGTCTGCATGTGTCTTATACTGCATCATGGTCGGCGTACCCGGAAGGACATCTTCTGTGATCAGATCCTCTCTGATAATGACGATCACTACTCCGGCAGGACCGATATTTTTCTGTACACCGCCATAAATCAAACCGTACTTTGTTACATCCACCGGTTCAGATAAAAAGCAGGAGGATACATCCGCCACAAGCGGTTTCCCTTTCGTGTCGGGAAGCTCACGAAATTTTGTCCCGTAAATAGTATTATTTTCACATATGTATACATAATCGGCATCCGGCGACACGGAAAGATCGGAACAGTCCGGTATATAGGAAAATGTTTTATCCTCAGATGAGGCAATCTTATTAACCCGGCCGTATTTCTGCGCTTCCTGATAAGCCTTTTTTGCCCACTGTCCGGTTACGATATAATCTGCCACTTTGTTTTTCATCAGGTTCATAGGAATCATGGCAAACTGCAAAGATGCTCCTCCCTGCAGGAAAAGGACTTTATAGTTTTCCGGAATATGCATCAGCTCCCGTATATCTGTTTCCGCTTCATTTAAAATAGAGGCAAAAGCCTGTGAACGATGACTCATTTCCATCACTGACATTCCGGTTCCTCTGTAATCTGTCATTTCCTCCGCTGCCTCTTTCAGAACTTCTTCCGGCAGCATGGCCGGTCCTGCTGAAAAATTATAGACTCTGCTCATAAGCTTCTCCCTCCATTTTCTTTTCTATTTCTACATATCCGCTTCGTCAAAGGCTTCCCGAATCGGCGCTCCCGGCGCCACCATCGGCCATACTTTCTCGTCTTTATCAATCTGACAGTCAATGACAATGGGTTTTCCGAGAGTCAGCGCTCTTGCAAAGGCCTCCTGAAATTCTTCCCGTGTAGTTACCCGGACGCCTTCTGCTCCCATCGCTTCTGCCAGCTTTACAAAATCCACTGCATCATTAAGAACAGTCTGGGAATATCTTTTTCCATAGAACAAATCCTGCCACTGACGTACCATTCCCAGCACATGATTGTTGATCACTACTTGAATCACCGGAATATTGCTTCTTACCGCTGTGGCAATTTCATTCATGTTCATACGGAAACATCCATCCCCGGCAATATTGACTACTGTCTTATCCGGCATTCCGGTCTTTGCCCCAAGCGCGGCGCCAAGCCCGTATCCCATAGTTCCGAGTCCGCCGGAAGTGAGCAAAGTACGCGGTTTTGTGTACTTATAATACTGTGCCGCCCACATCTGATGCTGACCAACCTCTGTTACAATGATCGCTTCTCCTTTTGTCTGACGGTAGATTTCTTCCACTACAAAAGGACCAGTCAACCCTTCACTTGGATAAACGAGAGGATATTTTTCCTTGTAAGCCATAATCTTTTCTTTCCACTCGCTGTGATCCTGCTGTTCCAAAAGCTCATTAATCCTTTTAAGAGTCACCTTCAGATCACCGATCACTCCTTCTGTGATAAGCACATTTTTGTTCATCTCAGCTGCATCTACATCAAACTGAAGGATTTTGGCATGTTTTGCAAACTCCTTCACATTTCCGGTAACACGGTCGCTGAAACGAGCGCCGGCTACGATCAGAAGGTCACATTCATCCACACCGTAATCTGCTGTTTTTGTTCCATGCATTCCTATCATCCCGGTATAAAGTTCATCTGTTCCGGGAAATGCTCCTTTTCCCATAAGAGAGTCTGTCACAGGAGCATCTACTTTCTTTATAAACTCATACAATTCCTTATGAGCACCAGACAAAATCGCGCCGCCGCCCACAAAGACGTAGGGTTTTTTGGACTGACGGATCATTTCCAAAGCTGTTTGGATATCTTCCTCGCACACTTCTTCAGATGGCATTACCGGCTCGATCACTGCCGGCTCATATTCTGTCACTGTGCTGGTAATATCTTTCGGAATATCGATAAGAACCGGCCCCGGACGCCCCTTTTTTGCGATTACGAAGGCTTTGCGGATGGTATCTGCCAGTTTTGTTACATCCTTCACAATATAGTTATGCTTTGTAATAGGCATAGTAATACCTGCAATATCAATTTCCTGGAAACTGTCTTTTCCAAGTAAGGATACTCCTACATTACAGGTAATTGCAACGATTGGAATAGAGTCCATATATGCTGTCGCAATTCCTGTCACAAGATTCGTTGCGCCCGGCCCGCTGGTGGCAAAGCATACCCCTACTCGCCCTGTTGCTCTGGCATAGCCGTCCGCCGCATGGGCTGCTCCCTGTTCGTGGGATGTAAGAATGTGTCTGATTTCATTACTATGCTTATACAGCTCATCATATACATTCAGGATTGCTCCCCCCGGATAGCCGAATACTGTATCAACACCCTGTTCTTTTAAACATTCAATAACAATTTCTGCACCTGTCAACTGCATTTCATCACTCTTTTCCTACTTTTATTTATTTTTTTGGAATTTCCAATACAGCGCCGCGATTTCCCGAAGTAACCATGGAAGCATATCTTGCCAGATATCCTGTTGTAATCTTAGGTTCACGAGGCTGCCAGTTTTTCTTCCTTTCTTCCAATACTTCATCCGGAACATCCAGTTCGATTTTCAGTCCGGGAATATCGATCTTGATTATATCTCCTTCTTCTACAAAAGCAATGGGGCCGCCCACTGCGGCTTCCGGTGAAACATGTCCGATAGACGCTCCTCTGGATGCACCGCTGAAACGTCCGTCTGTGATCAGTGCTACACTGGATCCAAGTCCCATTCCGGCAATAGCAGAGGTTGGATTGAGCATTTCCGGCATTCCGGGACCTCCCTTGGGCCCTACATAGCGGATCACAACCACATCACCTTCTACAATTTTTCCTCCTTTGATCGCTGCGATCGCATCTTCCTCACAGTCAAAGACTCTTGCAGGCCCTTCGTGAACCAGCATTTCATCTACAACTGCAGACCGTTTTACCACGCTTCCGTCAGGAGCCAGGTTGCCTTTCAAAACTGCAAGGCCGCCCGTTTCGCTGTATGGATTGTCGATGGGCCGGATGACGTTATGATTTTTGTTCACCGCTCCTTTGATGTTTTCGCCAACTGTCTTTCCGGTTACAGTCATACACTCCGTATGGAGAAGTCCTTTTTTATTCAGCTCAGACATGACAGCGTAAACGCCGCCCGCCTCATTGAGATCTTCAATATAAGTATGGCCTGCTGGTGCAAGGTGGCAGAGATTCGGAGTCTTCTCGCTGATTCCGTTTGCGAAATCGATCTCGAAATCCATACCGATCTCATGAGCGATCGCCGGCAGATGCAGCATACTGTTGGTGGAGCATCCAAGTGCCATATCTACAGTCAGGGCATTGAGGATTGCCTCCTTCGTCATAATATCTCTTGGACAGATATTTTTTCTTACCAATTCCATGATCTGCATTCCGGCATGTTTTGCAAGACGGATACGCTCGGAATAAACTGCCGGAATCGTTCCGTTTCCTGCAAGTCCCATTCCGAGAACCTCTGTCAGACAGTTCATGCTGTTTGCTGTATACATCCCGGAACAGGATCCGCATGTGGGACATGCCTTGTTTTCCATCTCCAGAAGTCCTTCATCGTCCATCTTTCCTGCCGCATGAGCGCCAACTGCTTCAAACATACTGGAAAGACTTGTTTTTTCGCCATGTACGTGTCCGGCCATCATTGGACCGCCGCTGACAAAAATTGTCGGCACATTGATCCGGGCTGCCGCCATCAGAAGCCCCGGCACATTCTTATCACAATTTGGAACCATAACAAGTCCGTCGAACTGATGGGCCATTGCCATCGCTTCCGTAGAATCTGCAATAAGATCACGGGTCACAAGAGAATATTTCATACCAATGTGTCCCATGGCGATTCCGTCACACACTGCAATGGCCGGAAATACAATAGGGGTCCCCCCTGCCATTGCCACACCCATCTTCACTGCATTCACGATCTTATCCAGATTCATGTGTCCTGGAACAATCTCATTGTAGGAGCTGACAATACCGATCAGTGGACGGTCAAGCTCTTCTTTCGTGTATCCTAACGCATTAAATAACGAACGGTGGGGTGCCTGCTGCACGCCCTTTTTTACATTATCACTTCTCATATTCAATCCTCCGTTGCAATTTGGGACGTAACACTTTTAAACTTTACTACGTCCTAAATTAAAAAATACCCTGTGTAAAACTGCAATATACCCTGTGTAAAATTGTATCTAAATATATGCTGCGATCCGATCTCCCATCTCTTTTGTGCCAATCTGCTTCTTGCCCTCCGACATAATATCTATCGTACGATACCCGTCTTTCAGGACTTTCTCTACTGCCGCTTCAATGGCGTCTGCCTCCTGATCCAGGTCAAAACTGAATCTTAGCATCATAGCAGCGGATAAAATGGTTGCAATCGGATTAGCTATTCCTTTTCCGGCAATATCCGGGGCGGAACCTCCGCTTGGCTCATACAGGCCGAATTTTGTTTCATTCAGACTGGCACTTGCCAGCATTCCAATAGATCCGGTCACCATACTGGCTTCGTCAGAGAGAATGTCGCCAAACATATTCTCTGTCAAAATCACATCAAACTGACGCGGATCTTTTACCAGCTGCATCGCACAATTGTCTACCAGCATATGTTCCAACTCAACGTTCGGATACTTTTTTGCCACGTCTTCTACAACTTTTCTCCAAAGTCTGGAAGAATCCAGTACATTCGCCTTATCCACACTTGTTACTTTGCATCGTCTCTTTTCCGCAACGTCAAAAGCACGCTTTGCAATCCTTCTGATCTCATTTTCATTATAGGTGAGAGAATCATAGGCTGTCATAACGCCATCTTTCTCTACGGTTTTCCTTTCTCCAAAATACAGACCTCCGGTCAGCTCACGCATGATCATCATATCAAAACCGCCCTCCGTAATGTCTTCTTTCAAAGGACAGGCTCCTTTCAATTCATCATACAAAACTGCAGGCCGCAGATTGGCAAAAAGATTCAGTGCCTTTCTTATTTTCAAAAGTCCGGCCTCCGGTCTTTTATCCGGCTCAAGCTGATACCAGGGTGAAGTTTTTGCATCTCCCCCTATGGATCCCATTAATACTGCATCGCAGGCTTTTGCTTTTTCTATTGTCTCATCGGTCAGAGGGATTCCGTGCACATCAATAGAGGCGCCTCCCAAAAGAAGCTGTTCATAATGGCAGGTATGTCCATACACATTTCCAACTTTATCTAAAACCTTCATGGCCTCTGTGACAATCTCCGGCCCGATACCATCGCCTTTGATCACTCCAATCTTCAGATCCATACACCTCTTCCTTTCTATACAAATTTCATTATTTTTTAATAATATCTCATTTTATGACTTGTTTCAACCCTTTCACAGTGAATTAACACAAAAAATAGAGTGTCCTCGGTTTTTAATTATTTTATAAAATAGAACTGCCGTTGTAGGAATAGGTGTTCCTTCAACGGCAGTTTTCGATTTTCTTATTCAGTTTTTTCCCTTTCTTTTCTTGATTGCATCCACTTATTCATAAGCTACTTGCTCTATCGGCATGGATTTTATTTATTTCTTTCGCTTTTTAATAACAACTGTGGCTATGATGATGATCACTGCTGCCGCTGCCAACGCTATCCAAATTCCAACAGAAGAAGTATCTCCTGTTCTTGGTGCTGCCTGACGGACGTTTGAGTCCTGCTCTTCCTGACCGGCAGCTTCTGTCGTTTTCGTATCTGTTCCTGGCTCAATACTGTCGGCCGAATCCGTTATATCCGCTGGATCGTTTGTCACGCTTCCATCGTTCGTGTCTGTCAGATTATCTGTCCCACTTCCATCGTTGGTATCCGTCGGATCATTTGTTCCGCTTCCGTCATTCGTGTCTGCAGGATTATTTGTTCCGCTTCCAACGTCGGTATCAGTCGGATCGTTTGTCACGCTTCCATCGTCGGCAGCCGCCTTAACGGTAATGCTTTGCACCGCTGATACAGTCACTCCTCCGGAAGTATACTGAAGCTGTACTTCTGTATCTGCTGTTGTCAACGCTTCCTGACTGTAGGTAATCTCTCCCGATACATCTGTCTCGGTTCCATCACTCCACACTGCCCTTACACTGATTCCGGAAGGATCAAAAGTTTCCCCTTCCGAGTATTCTGTCTTGGATGGCGCTGCTGCAATATAAATAGACTGGAGAGTCTTTGTCACAGGATCTTCTGCAGATACCGTTCCTGTATTCACAACAGTTACATAGTCTGCGGAAATATAAGCATACATGGAATCAAAACTATATTCTCCTGCTGATGCAACAGATGTTCTGTCCGCATTTAGCACGGCGTCACTCTGAATGCGATAAAATCCATTTGTGCTGTTGCTGTCCAAAATCAAAACAGCATAATTTGCGCTGGTTCCAGTCTGATAAAGGACTGTTGAACTTGTATTGCTCTCCTGCCTTACATTTACTGTATTATGGCTGGATGCAAGCGTATCTTTAATACCGATGGTATAGTTTCCGCAATCCTGACTTCCTGCCGCCTGATCCAAATTGTAGGCAATGTTGGCAGCCTTTTCACCCCAGTACGGATCCGACGCATATTTTACATTAAGCCCGCTTCCTTTATTACCAAGGAATCCTCCTGAATATGTAGAGCTGGACGGATCAAGATAACTCTGCGACATCCATCCGCACGCAAAATCTTCAATACATGCCTGAACACTTGAGAATGTATCTGCGCTCTCACCCGGCGAAGCATCAACGGCATTCAGCCCGAATAGATTGTTTTTTCCGGATGCGATCGAACTGGTTCCCCAGGCGCTTTCATTTCCTGCTATACTCACCATCAGAAGCGCATTTACTCCGTAAGCTTCCTGTGCATTAACAAAATCGCTTCCCGTACCGCTCATTTTGGAACTGCCTGACACTTTTGCGGCGATCATGGTGTTTAAACTGTCTCCGCTGTATAATGTCTGGCTTCGCAGCGAAAGATATTGATAATAATTATAATACGGCTGATCCGGATTCACAGAATGGGAGCGTGTATTATTCTGATAATCTGAGATCATAGTTTCGTAATCGGTATAAAAATAATGACCGTCATAACTGTAATATTTTTGTCCGGAAGTCAAGTAAGAAGGAGCCTCTCCATTATCCAGACGGCTTCTGTACCCAGGTGTAGTCATATCATACACAATACAGTGAAGCAGCCTTCCGTCTTCCACTTCATATCCGCTGACTACTTCAACCGCATCCAGGCTTATAACCTGTACTTCCGATTCATCCACCCAGCCAATAACGCCCGACATCATAAATTTGACTTTGCCATTGCTTGTCCCAAGATAAGCCGCATCTGCGCCATAATCTCCGTTAACATAGCCGGCTTTCCCTGTTCCGTCTTCCGTATAACTGGTTGTCTCATTGCTTTTCGTATTAAAATTGACGATCATCGGCGAACTGCTTCTTGCCCGGGCATTGCTTCCTTCGTCTTCAACCACTCCATCTGAATCGCCGACTTCTGTAATATTTCCGTTTTCATCCATAGCAGTAACGGATTCCTGACTCTGTGAATTTTCATCCTGAATCTCTGAAGATGTCTGCTCCCCCTCGGCATCTTCCGCATTGCTTTTCATAGCAGGGACTGCGGTCAAAACCATGCACATGAAAAGCATTGGTATCAGCAATTTTCCTTTTTTCATTTACCTTTTACCTCCTTACCCTTTATTAATTATTCATATAAAGCCATTTCTAAAGAATCTTGTGTTTCAGACCACATTTTCTTTGCACAATGGCATCACACTGATACAAAAAAATCATAACATAATTCCGATAATTTTTTCAACTTTTCCACATTTTCTCCATAAAATTTACACATTTTCCTTTTTTATATGTAAAAATGATATTCTTCTTTTCCAAGAAAGAACAAAACGTCCCGTAAACAGAAAAGAACCGGAAATACCGGTTCTTTCATCTCTTAAACAAATTTAATTCTAAACAAATGGATTAATCCTGATTTGCCTTTTCCACCTGTGCAATTGCTGCCTTTTGCATTGGAATACGGCAATTTTTGTTGCTTCCAAACTCAACAATTACGTCATCGTCAGTCAGGTCGATCACTACGCCATAAAATCCGCTGGTAGTCAATACTGTATCTCCTACCTCCATGTCAGCGATCATAGCTGCGAGCCTTTTCTGTTCCTTTTTCTGCGGTCTCATAAGAATAAACCAGAAACCACCGATAATGACAACATATATAAGGATAATCCCGATGGGACTATTCAGGAAGCTTCCGGCTGCTAAAGCATAATTCATAAATAAATTCCTCCTACCATTTCTATCTTATGCACTGTTATTATCATACACAATAATACTGTTTTCATCAAGTACTTTTTGTGTCATCTTTCTATTTCCCCTGACTTAGCATGCCTTCCAGAGTCCTTTTCTTAAACTCCTTATAGGTTCCCTGTTCAATCGCCTCCCGAATCTCTTCCATCAGATGATTGTAGAAATAGAGGTTATGAAGCACGCACAGGCGCATTCCCAACATTTCTTTCGCTTTCAGAAGATGACGGATGTAAGCGCGGGAATAAGATCTGCATGCAGGGCATCCGCATCCCTCCTCGATCGGACGGTCATCCAGCTCATATTTTGCATTAAAAAGATTTCTCTTGCCCTGTTTTGTATAAACATGACCATGACGTCCGTTCCTGCTTGGGTAAACGCAATCAAAGAAGTCTACCCCTCTGTCCACCGCTTCCAGGATATTAGCCGGCGTACCGACTCCCATCAGATAAATTGGTTTGTCCTGTGGAAGATGAGGCACGACAGCGTCCAGAATCCGATACATATCCTCGTGAGACTCTCCAACAGCAAGGCCTCCGATCGCATAGCCCGAAAGATCCATCTGCCGGATCTCATCTGCATGCCGGATTCGGATATCCTCATAAATTCCCCCCTGGTTGATACCGAAGAGAAGCTGATGGGGATTGATCGTATCCGACAGGCTGTTCAGCCTCTCCATCTCTTCTTTGCATCTTGCCAGCCATCTCGTTGTTCTTGCCACAGACTGCTCGATATAGTCCTTTTTGGCCACACTGGAAGGGCACTCGTCAAAAGCCATAGCAATGGTAGACCCGAGATTCGATTGAATCTGCATACTCTCCTCGGGACCCATAAATATTTTGTGTCCGTCAATATGTGACTGGAAATATACGCCTTCTTCTTTGATTTTTCTAAGACCTGCAAGGGAAAATACCTGAAACCCTCCGGAATCTGTCAAAATAGGCCTGTCCCAGGACATAAATTTGTGAAGTCCGCCCAACTGTCTGACAATCTTATCTCCCGGCCTCACATGGAGATGATAGGTATTAGACAACTCCACCTGTGTTCCGATCTGTCTTAGATCATCTGTAGAAACAGCTCCCTTGATGGCTGCCACAGTACCTACATTCATAAATACAGGGGTCTCAATGACCCCGTGTACTGTATGGAGCCGCCCCCTGCGGGCCTCTCCGTCTTTCTTTAATAATTCATACATATCCGTATCCTCTTTTAATAGTGGCATACAACCGGAGTGCCTGCCTCAATATTGGCATATACCGTCGGAGCTACAGAAGGCGGCAGGTTTACACAGCCGTGGGAACCATGGGATAAATACCAGTCCCCGCCAAAAGTTGGCTGCCAGCTTGCGTCATGCAATCCGATCCCTCCATTAAACGGCATCCAGTAGGATACCGGCGACTCCCATTCATAAGTGCCGTCCTCTTTCTTGGGTCCCCGCAGGGTCGTATCCTGCTGTTTATATGCAATAGAATAAGTTCCCTGAGGAGTTCCGTTTCCCTGATTGGGATTTCCCGTTACACAGTCCGTCTCCACTACACACTGACCATTAACAAATACCCACACATGCTGGTTTGTCAGATCAATCTCCACATAACTTGTACCAAAATCGTTGCCCTCATGAGAAGCAGCCCGTCTTGCATACTGCGGCTCTCTTGTAACGGTTTCCGCTTTTTCGATATTTGCCGTCAAAGCAGTATACTCTGCCTCCTGGTCAATCTGCCATCCATAGCTTCCGCCTTCCACCTGTGCGGTATTTCCCGAACCGGTTGTAATTGTCCTTGTCTTCCCATAAGTATCGTATTTATTGGCAAGATCCTGAATATAAGCGCGTACTGCATCCTGATCAAAGGTAACATTCATGCTGTCATCTACTGTAACCCACTGTGAGATCACAGACGAATCCACCACCTCTGTATAAGGGCTGAAATCATATGTAATGTGGGCCCCAAGATAACTGTTCATTTTATCCTTCGCCGCGATCACTTCCTCGGATTCCGATGTAAAGGCCGGCAGAATATAGCATCCCGCCTCTTCCATATCAAGTGTGCTGACAAACCCTCCGACTGCTGTTTTCACAGCTTCCGTAAACTTCTCTGTATCAATTTCTGATCCCACCACTTCCGGCTGAATCACAAATTCTGTATTTTCGAATACCGGCCGGGCCGACTCGGATTTCACCTGTTCTTCCGGATCCATACAGGTCAGGTTATTCAATACTTCTGTCAGTTTACTTTCATCGAACTCCACCCCTACCGGTGCTGTAATCTCCGGGTGATCCCAGAGCGCAGTGATCCACAGCAGCGGATTTTGCTCCTTCAAAAGCTTATTCAGCTCATCACCTTTTACGTATTCCAGATCAATATCGGTGCCGTCGATCACTTCTGTTCCGCCGTCAATTTCCTCCAGCGTCAGCTCATAGTCTGCAACCTGACCTTCCATATATTTTTCAACCTGCTCCACGGTTTTAGCTGAAAATTCCGTCCCGTTGATCTTCGTAAAGAAATAGAAATGGCTGTTAAAAAACAGCGCCGCTCCAAGATAGGCAAGAATCAGTACTCCTACAATGATCAGGATTATCCTCACCGCAAGTTTCTTGCGGCGATGACGTACCAGACGCGGATCTTCCTCGAAATCATCTTCCTCATCCGGAAGTTCTGTTTCTTCCGCATCTGATTCTAAGTTTTCTTCGTCTTCTTCCCTGTCTCTAAAATCACTTTCATCGAAAGATATAACGCCGCTGTCATAATCCATCCAATCTTCCGGATTTTCTTCTGCTTCTTCCGCATCTTCCTCATCCGTCTCTTCTTCTGTTTCTGCAGCCGGTTCCTCCATTTCTCCTTTCCGAAGTTCTTCCTGAAGTTCTTCCAGCGCCTCTTCATCTGTATCATGACTATTTACTTCCTCCTTTAGATCGGAGTTGTTAATTTCATCATATATTTCCTTCATTGTCTCCTGGACAATTTCATCTGAAGAGCGCTCCATGGGGTCTACATTTTTTTCTTTGTCACTCATTTATGAATTACTCCTCTTTTTTAACTCAATATGTAGTCATTATAGTGTTCTGCCAATCTCTTGTCAACAAGCCGTCCGCCCTTTATAATAAAACTTAATAACTTTTAACATTTATTTTAAATATGACAAAGGAGATTTTTGTACCTATGGCTGGCTCTACTTATGGCACTTTATTTACAGTAACAACATGGGGCGAATCCCACGGCCCTGCCCTGGGAGCTGTAGTAGACGGATGTCCTTCCGGACTTTCTCTTTGCGAAAATGATATTCAAAAATATCTGGACCGCCGCCGTCCCGGTCAGGGAAAATTTACTACAGCCCGCCGCGAAAAGGATACCGCCGAAATTTTATCCGGCGTATTTGAAGGCCGGACAACCGGAACTCCCATTTCTATTATAATAAGAAACAACGATCAGATTTCCAGGGATTACGATACACTGAAAAACTGCTTTCGCCCCGGACATGCTGATTTTACCTTTGATCAAAAATACGGTTTCCGAGACTACAGAGGCGGAGGGCGCTCCTCCGGACGTGAAACCATCGGAAGAGTGGCCGCCGGTGCAGTTGCCTGCCGTCTTCTCGAAAGCGTGGGCATCCGCATAACTGCATATACAAAGTCCATTGGGCCCATCTCTGTTCCGGACGGAGAATATGATTTCACTCAAATTTCGGAAAATCCGCTGTATATGCCTTCCAGATCTTTCAGCGAAGAAGCTTCCGCCTATCTGGAATCCTGTATCAAAAACCAGGATTCTTCCGGCGGGATCATCGAATGTCAGATCGAAGGGATTCCGGCAGGAATCGGCGAACCTGTCTTTCACAAACTGGACGCCGCTCTTGCACAGGCAGTCATGTCCATCGGCGCGGTGAAGGGAGTAGAGATCGGAGACGGTTTTCGCTCTGCCCTTGCAAAAGGCAGTGACAACAATGATGCTTTTACTTTTGATGGTTTCCGTATCCGGAAAAGGACCAACCACTCCGGCGGCACCCTGGGCGGCTTAAGCGACGGCAGCACCCTGATCTTCCGCGCCGCCGTCAAACCCACGCCATCTATTGCACGCCCGCAGCATACCGTAACCTCAGATGGAAAAGAAATAGAACTTTCCATACACGGCAGACACGATCCTGTCATCGTTCCCCGGGCCGTCGTTGTTGTGGAGGCCATGGCTGCCCTGGCACTTGCTGATCTTCTCATGATCAACATGTCCTCCCGCCTGGAAAATTTTACTGCATTTTATTATCCAAAAGATAGTAAAGAGCGCCGGCCTTAAACCGGCGCTCTCTATACTTTAAAGCATCCTCCACCGATAAATTCCCTAAGAAGGGAATTAGCCGGAACAATCTCGCTCCCGATTCCCACAAAATAATCCAGAAATTTCAGAAGTCTTTTGGCCTCCTGATATTCTCTGCAGTCCCGCTCAATACCAAACAACAGGGGCTCTATATACTGTTTCAGGACAGCCAGCTCATAAATCAGGGCAGAATTGAACATAATATCTGCTTCCTCCTGATAAGGAAAGATATTTTTCTCCTCCCCTTTCCGTACAGAAGGCCACATAGAGATCGTTCTTCTGGCCGAGGCTCCCCTGGTTCTTGCATCCCGGACAATCCTGCGTATGAGACGTCCGTCTGTTGTCGGAATACGGTTGTGTTCATCAATATTCAGCTGCGTCAGTGCGCTGATATAGATTTTAAATTTATTCTTATCCGGAAGAGACTGTGTCAGACGAGGATTCAGACAGTGAATCCCTTCTATCACCAGCACATCGCTTGGGCCCAGTCTTTTCGGCGGACCGGAGAAGTCTTTATGCCCTGTTTTAAAATTAAAGACCGGAAGCACAACCTCTCTCCCTTTCAAAAGATCTTCCATCTGGGCGTTGAACAGGGCGGTATCTACTGCTTCCAGACATTCAAAATCGTACTCACCCTTGGCGTCCTTTGGCGTATCTTCCCTCTCCACGAAATAATTATCTACTGCAATGGGATGGGGCGTCATGCCTATTGCCCGAAGCTGAATAGACAGCCGGTGTGAAAATGTTGTCTTTCCTGAAGAGGATGGGCCAGCGATCAATACAATTTTTCTTTCCGGCTTTTTGGCGATCATACCGGCAATTTCCGCGATCCTTTTCTCCTGCATGGCTTCCTGCACAAGAACCACTTCTCTCATATCGCTTTTTGTAATCTTGTCATTCAGTGCGCCAACAGTCTCTATACCCAGCATATCTCCCCAGCCTGTTGACTCCTTCAGCACATGAAACAGTTTACTTTGAGGCACAAACGGTTCCAGTGTTCTGGGCGACTCCATCGTAGGCATCTGTATCACAAATCCCTCATCGTAAAGATAGAGCGCAAAATATTTCAGATATCCCGCACTTGGCACCATATATCCATAATAGTAGTCTTCAAATTCATTCATACTGTAAATATTGACCCTGGACACACGGCGGTAGGCAAAAAGCCTCTCTTTATCGTACATGCCGTGCTTGCGGAAAAGCTCAATGGCTTCATCTGTATGAACCGTCCGTTTACGAATGGGCATATCTTCTGCCACCATCTCATTCATCCGGTCTGTGACACGCTGCAAAAATTCTCTGTCCAGAGTCACTTTCCCCTCAATGGTACAGTAATATCCCTGGCTTACTGAATAGTGGATCCTCACCTTGTCTACCAGACGGTGCTCTGTCACGTCATAGATTGCCTTGACAAGCATAAAACACATGCTTCTTTTGTATGTCTTATGTCCGATCTCATCCCCGGTAGTGACAAATTTAATCTCTGTATCGCACTGCAGCGTTTTATGCAGCTCCTGAAGCTTCCCATTGGCAAACACAAGGACAATGTCGTTTTTATAATCTTTCTGAAAATCGCGGGCAATCTCTCCGTAACTTGTTCCTGCCGGATATTCTCTTAAATTTCCCGATGTCTTAACCTGATATGTTTTTTCTTCCATATATTTAAGTCCCTCTTCTATACAATCTGGAAGGGATGGCAGACCGGAGCGGCTGCTGCCTCTATGCCAGGCAGCTTTTCCTCCAGATATATTCTGACATCCTCAATAAAAATATGTTCGATTCCATAATGTCCTGCATCAATGACAGCAAGCCCCTGGGCAACCGCATCAATTCCTGTATGATGGTCGATATCACCGGTGATCAGCACATCTGCCTTTTTATCAAGAGCCGCTTTTATCATACTCTTCCCGGCTCCGGGGGAGATGGCCGGCCTTTTGATCTTTTGATCCATGTCCCCGAACACCTTCACGGCACCCAGATGGAATTTATCCTTTACAAGCCAGCAAAGCTCTTTCAGAGTCATGGGCGTTTTCAGGTCAGCTACTCTTCCGATCCCTTCATCCCTTTCTTCCCGGGATGTCACTTCCAGGACTTCTGTCTCTCCGAAATCCATCTTCCTGCCGGAAAGCTCTGCCATTCCAAGCACATCATAGTTTGTGTGCATAGCATAATAGGAGATATCATTCTGGATCAATTTTAAAATTCTGGCTCCGACAAAGTCAAGATTATTGATCCTTTTTAATCCTGTAAAGATCATGGGATGGTGAGTGATAAGCATATCCGCTCTCCAGTCTGCTGCCTGTTCGATCACATCATCTGTAGCATCCAGCGCCACATAAATGCGCCGCACTTCCTTGTCATCTCTTCCCACAAGCAATCCCACATTATCCCAGTCCATTGCATAGCTTCGCGGATAAGCCGCTTCAATCACATCGATAACTTCTTTGCACAACATCTTTTCCCAGCTCCTTTACTTTTCGTATCTTTGCAGTGCTCTTTCTATTATTTTCAGCTCATGTTCTAGCTCTTTCTCCCGGATCCTCGCCCTCTCATTTTCCACTTTCTTTAACTCCCCAAGGATCCCTTCCCGGATCTGTCTCTCACGAAAGAGATACTTCTTAAGAACCGGATGCTTTCTTTTCAAAAGTTCCCTTCCATAAAGAAGTTCCTCTTCTTCATAGGGTTTCTCTTCCTTCCCATGAACCGCTTTCATCATGGGATAATA
>NZ_JAYAZJ010000035.1:0-15202 GCF_037273965.1 Claveliimonas sp.
ATTCCCGCTTTTTCAAGACATTCCGCATGAAAATATCACTCATGATCGTAAGTCCTTCAAGGATTCGCTTGTACTTTTCATATCGGTTCTCAAGCTCATGCTCTTCCGTCGATGCATTAATTCTTCTGACGTCTTGTGTCGCTTTTTCCATAGGCAGCCTCCTTTTCTTGGTAGTATGAAGAGGCTCTTCCTCCCCCCTGGTTCTGTTTGTCCTGCCTTATTCTATTTTCCATACCATCCAGGAAAGAACCTCTTTACTGTATATAAATCAGTCGTAAAAGCATTGAGATATCTTTCCTGATGTGTATTTAGAAAATAAGATACAGGAAACAAGTCTAAGATGCTTACAATTTCCTGCAGAAGACACAAAAGATTGTGAAGATATAATGCTTTAGATATATGTTAACATATGTAAAGATGGTTGTCCATATATTTGACATAATTTTTCATTTTTTCTAAAAACCTTTCAAATGGCGCTTTCTTACTGCTGTCTCCCCACAGAAAAGTGACCCCTTTGCTGTGTAAATAGTTACAAAAGCATTGAAGTCCCTTTCCTGATGTGCATTTAGAAATTGAACTATAAAGAGCTGCTGCTGGAATATTGCCGATTCCTACTTTTCCCCTTTCTTCCTCTCATCGATCATCTGATGAAGCTTCTTCAATGCGTCGCTTAAACCACCTACTTCATCGATCAGCCCTTCCCGGACGGCATCTTCCCCTTCCAGCAATGTTCCCACATCTTTGACAAGCTGTGTCGAGTTCAGCATCAGCTTTTCAATCCGCTCCTGCTTCATATGGGAATGTCTTGCCAGAAAACCTGTGATGCGGTCCTGCGTTTTTTCTATATTACGAAAACTCTGCATTACGCCAATGAACATGCCATTGGAACGCACCGGATGGATGATCATCGTACCGCTTGGCACAATGAAGGAATAGTCTGCAGATACTGCCAGAGGGCCGCCGATGGAATGACTTCCTCCCAGCACAAGAGACACCGTCGGTTTACTTAAGGATGCAATCAGTTCTGCTATAGAAAGACCTGCTTCCACATCTCCTCCAAGGGTATTTAAAAGGATCAAAAGTCCGTCTATCTCCTGATTGTCCTCGATTTCCGCAAGCATAGGGAGAAGATGCTCGTATTTCGTCGCCTTTGTACTGCCGGACACAGACTCATGCCCCTCAATCTCTCCAATAATCGTAATCAGCTTAATCCTGTGGCAGGAAGAATCTTCCTGAAGATCCAGGCTTCCCATTTCCTTGATCTGTTCATTCTTTTGTTCTGTCTCATTTCCTGTACTGTTTTCTATACGATCGCTTATGTTATTTTGCTTACCGTTACTTTCGTTCACATTTTCCACGACAAAAAACACCTCCATACTGCTTTCCCATCAATGTACAGAAGCATTTTCCCATGTACACCGATGTTATTAGTATGGAGGTGGCTTTTCTTTTTATACTTGAAGTTTTATCCGATTTTTCCAGAAAACAGCAGGCAGTTATATCTGCTTATACCTGCGCCAGCGCCTGCTCCAGGTCAGCGATGATATCGTCTGCGTTCTCGATACCGACGCTGAAACGGATCAGATCCGGCTGAACGCCAGCTTCCAGAAGCTCCTGATCGTTCATCTGGCGGTGGGTATGGCTCGCCGGATGAAGGACGCATGTTCTGGCGTCTGCCACATGAGTTACGATTGCTGCCAGCTTCAAGCTGTCCATCATTTTTACAGAAGCTTCTCTTCCGCCTTTCAGACCGAATGTGATAACGCCACATGTTCCGTTTGGCATATATTTCTTTGCAAGGTCATAGTAAGGATCTCCTTCCAGAGACGGGCAGTGTACCCATGCAACCTTTTCATGACCCTTCAGGTAAGAAGCAACTTTTACGGCATTTTCACAATGTCTCGGCACTCTAAGATGGAGTGTCTCCAGCCCGATATTCAAAAGGAATGCATTCTGCGGAGACTGAATGGAACCAAGATCTCTCATAAGCTGTGCAGTTGCCTTGGTGATGTAAGCGCCTTTTCCAAACTTCTGGGTATAGACAATTCCGTGATATGTCTCATCCGGTGTGGTAAGGCCCGGGAATTTTTCTTTATGAGCTTCCCAGTCAAAATTTCCGCTGTCAACAATTGCCCCGCCCACTGCAGATGCATGTCCGTCCATATACTTTGTTGTAGAATGAGTCACAATATCAGCCCCCCATTCAAAAGGACGGCAATTGATGGGAGTTGCAAATGTATTGTCAACGATCAACGGTACGCCGTGATCATGAGCCGCTTTTGCAAATTTTTCGATATCCAGCACCACCAGCGCCGGGTTGGCGATCGTCTCACCGAATACTGCCTTTGTATTTTCCTTAAATGCAGCATTGAGTTCTTCCTCACTGCAGTCCGGATCTACAAAAGTAGCTTCCACACCCATTTTCCGAATGGTATGCGCATAAAGGTTATAAGTTCCTCCGTAAACCGCAGAAGCGCATACGATGTGATCCCCCGCTTCTACAATATTCATAATGGCGTAAAAGCTTGCTGCCTGTCCGGATGAAGTCAACATTGCTGCAACTCCGCCTTCCAGATCGCAGATTTTCGCTGCAACCGCGTCGTTCGTCGGATTTTGCAGACGTGTATAGAAATATCCGGAATCTTCCAGATCAAAAAGACGCCCCATCTGCTCGCTTGTATCGTATTTAAACGTAGTGCTCTGATAGATGGGAACCACTCTTGGTTCGCCTGTTTTCGGTGTGTACCCGGACTGGATACATTTTGTCTCTATTTTGTAATTGCTCAATTTGACTCCTCCTTCTATGAAAATAAGTATTTTTTCTCCAGCTCTTCTACCATTTCAGCATAAATCTCTCCGCACTTTTCCATCCTCCCTGTTTCGATCAGATGGACGCACTTCTGAAGATATTCCTGATAAATGTTCTCGTAAATTTCACCGGCATTTTCCTCTTTGTTAATACGGTTTACGATAGTGGGCGCCACATTGTAATACTCCTCGATCAACGCCTCTCCTTTTCTGTCTGCCGCAAGATATCTGTCCCGATAATCTCTCAAAAGATTCAGTTCATAACAGTCATCCCTCTGATTTCTGCTTGCGCACACAGCAGTTGTGATATAACACAGGCGAGATTTGAAACCGTTTTTCATCTTCTCATATTCTGACTTCTGGATTCTCATTGTCATAGGCTTGACATTCCACTTTTTGATCATGAGATCGATCAGCCTGTCGCAGGATTCGTTCCTGCTGTAGCCAAGAATCGGTATAACAAATGTCACCATGGACATATTGTAATCTACCATGAGGCCTTCCTTTTTACCTCTATTTTTCTGGACATTGATCTGACTATGAGCATACTCTGGAATTGCGCCGGACAATTCTTCTAAGACAGCGTCCTTGTCCTCGGCTTTCTCACAGACCTCAATGATCTTGGCAAGCATCTCTCTATGATTTTCGTAACATTTCTGAAATGCTTCTTCATAAAGTTTTCTTTTAAAATACTGGCGGTATTCCTGCATCTCTATGAAAAAGTCGACCAATTCTTTTTTTAATTCTCCGATATATTCCAGTTCCATAAAAGCCACCTATGCGTCCCAGTTATGGTAAACGTCCTGTACATCGTCATCGTCATCCAGAAGGTCCAGGGTTTTCTGAATATTCTGGATATCCTTTTCCTCTGTCAATTCCACCCATGTCTGCGGTATCATTGTCACTTCCGCCTGGGCCATGACAATCCCTGCTTCCTCCAGAGTAAGACGCACTGCACTGAAATCATCCGGTGCTGTCAGGATTTCATAACTGTCTTCCTCTTCTGCAAAATCTTCTGCTCCGGCATCCAGCGCCTGCATCATCAGATCATCTGCATCTCCATCGTAATCTTCCTTTGCTACAATGATCTGTCCCTTTTTGTCAAACATAAAGGAAACACATCCCGGAGTACCTACGTTTCCGCTTCCCTTTGTAAAGGCGCTCTTTACGTTGGACGCTGTACGATTCTTATTGTCTGTCAGCGCTTCTACAATAATCGCCGTTCCCCCCGGTCCATATCCTTCATATGTAATATGTTCATAATTGGCAGAGTTTGCATCTCCATCTGCTTTCTTGATATTTCTTTCGATCGTGTCATTAGGCATATTATTCGCTTTCGCCTTTGCAATGACATCCCGAAGTCTGCTGTTATTAGCCGGATCGGCGCTTCCGCCCTCTTTAACGGCTACCGCCAGCTCCTTACCGATTTTTGTAAAAATCTTTCCTTTTGCCGCATCGTTTTTTTCTTTCTTATGTTTAATATTTGCAAACTTTGAATGTCCTGACATGTTTTTCTCTCTCCTTGCATTTATCCTTTTTATTCACACTTTTTCTATTTTATCACTCCTTGGATATTTTTTCAATCTTAACTGTCTGAATTGCATTGTTGTCTACAGAAAGAACTGTGAAACAATATCCTTCATACTCTATCACACAGTGCTCATCTTCTGCCGGTATACGATCCAGCTGATCGATGAGAAAACCATTCAAAGTCTCATACTCCTCTTTATCAAAGCTGATTTTTAAACTTTCTTCCAGATCTTCCAGGTCCATAAATCCCTTTGCCAGCATAGAACCATCGGGACTTAAGGTCAGCATTTCCTCTTCCTCATCATATTCATCTAAAATATTTCCCACGATCTCTTCCAGAATATCTTCCATGGCAACAAGTCCTGCTGTCTGTCCGTATTCATCCAGTACAATTACCACATGCTGTTTTCCGGCCTGCATTTCTTTAAACAGTGTGTCAATACTCTTTGTCTCCGGGATAAATGTAACCGGGCGTATGTAATCCTTCAGTTCTTTCACTGACTTTTGCCGCTGTTCTTCATTAAAGTAGCATCTCATCGCTTCTCTAAGATGCATGGTACCTATGATCCCGTCAATATCTTCCTGATAGATTGGAAACCTGGAATGGCTCTCTTCCAGCATAAATTTCAGTGCCTCTTCCAGCGTTTCTTCTCCGTCTATCGCAACAATGTCACGCCTGTGGGTCATAATATCTCTTGCATCCTTATCCATATACCGGAAAATGTTCCGTATCAGCTCTGCCGCCTCCTGGCCCAAAGCTTCTTTTTCTTCATCATCTCCTTGAAAAATCTGTTTCATTCTCTGAAACAAACTGCCTTCTTCCATAGCTTTTCTTCTCCTGCTCCTTTGTTATTATGTATGAAGCTCAAAACTGATCTTCAGCGCTTCATCAACTTTATTCATTAGTTCTTTGTCCAGATGGCATACCATATCTTTCAGCCTTCTTTTATCAATCGTCCTGATTTGTTCCAGTAAGATCACTGAATTTTTGACAATCTGATATTTACCTGCATCAATTTCCACATGCGTAGGCAGTTTTGCCTTATTCATGCGGGAAGTAATGGCCGCACATATCACAGTAGGGCTGTGTCTGTTTCCAATATTATTCTGGATGATCAGTACCGGCCGGACTCCTCCCTGCTCTGATCCCACCACCGGACTTAGATCTGCATAATAAATGTCTCCTCGCTTTACCTGCACCTTTGTTCACACTCCGATTTGCTTAAGATATTTCTAGTATTGCCAGCTTTTTCGGATGTATTCCAAAGTATGCATCACCTGAATCCTATGCAAAATAATCCATCTGTTCCACAACTTTACCGTTCCGGATAAATTCTCTTGGTATTCGTTTTCCAAGATCACATACAAACTCATAATTGAATCTGCCGGAAAGATCACTTAACACTTCCACGGGGAGATCCTCTCCTCCGTCCGTCCCTACCAAAGTTACCCTGTCTTGGAAGGTTACCGCATCTATGTCTGTGACATCAACCATAAACTGATCCATACATACCCGTCCCAGAATGGGCGCTTTCTTTCCGCGGATCAGGACATAGCCTTTATTGGACAGACTCCTTGGATAACCGTCTCCGTAACCTACAGGTATGGTCGCGATGCGTGTTCTCCTTTTTGTCACGTATGTGCATCCATAGCTTACAGGCGTTCCGCTCTCCACCCATTTCACATGAGCCACATGACTGATCAGCTGAAGCGCCGGCTTCAGGGGAACATTCTTCTTTTCCACTTCATTGGAAGGATAAAGACCATAAGTGGAAATTCCCGCACGGACAAGATCCATATTGGCTTCCTTTACATCAATAATACCCGCACTGTTTGAGCAGTGATAATAAGGAAATGTGACCTTCCGTTCCTCCAGCTTCTCTTTCATCCACAGATAGCGCTCTAACTGCTTTTTTGTAAATGTCTTATCTGTTTCATCTGCTGTGGCAAAATGAGAGTACATGCCCTCCAATACCAGATTCGGCAAAGAAGCAATCCGGCAGATCTCTTCCACACTCTCCTCTGTAATCTGAAAGCCCAGCCTGGACATTCCTGTATCCAGTTTAATGTGGATATATGCCTTTTGATTCAATTTTTGTGCCCTCTTGGAAATATCTTCTGCCATTTCCAATGTATAGCAGGTCATACGTACTTCCTGCTCTATCATAATATCCCGCTGATCCGGGAAAATACAGCCCAGAACCAAAACCGGCTTCTTCACCTGATTTTTCTTCAATAGAACAGCCTCATCCAGAGTGGCAACTGCATATCCCCATATATAATCTTTTTCTTCCATTACATATCTGGCAATCTGCACGGCGCCATGGCCATATCCGTCCGTCTTGATCACGCCGATCATCTTCGTTTCTTCTTTGATGTTTTGCTTCATCATATCCAGATTATATTCCACTGCGTCCAAATCTATTCTGGCGCAGACTCTGCTGTATTTTTTCATACGATCATTCCTCCAGTCTTTTCAGAACAGTCCCGATATTTTCCGCCAGGTCTCTTGCAAGCACGCTGTAGCTTCCCTTCTCCCTTTTTGCCTCATCTCCTGCCAGTCCGTGAAGGTAAACACCTAGGACCGCTGCATCAAAACAGGACATTTTCTGTGCAAGAAGACCTGTGATCACACCTGCAAGAACATCTCCGCTTCCTGCCTTTGCCATAGCCGCATTTCCTGACAAATTCACAAAAGGATGCTCCCCGGGACTGAAAATACACGTGCGCGCATCTTTCAGTACACATGTAACATCATATTCTCCGGCAAACTGCTTTAATATTTCCATTCGGCTGTTTCGAAGTTCTTCCACTGATTTCCTTGTTATCCTGGACATTTCTTTCATATGGGGAGTAAAAATAAACTGACCACGGACAAGATTTTTCATATAGCGGCTGTGCGCAGATAAAAGATTCAATCCGTCCGCATCCACAACACAGGGAACCTCTACATTTTCCAGTGTTGCCTGTAAAATCCTCCGTGATTTGTCGCTGGTTCCAAGCCCGGAACCAATACTCACCACATCCGCCCATTTCAGCAGCTGCAAAAGTTCCCGTTCGTCAAAGAAATCATAACAGCGAACGATTGCCTCCGGAAGAAGCGTCTGCAGTACAGCCCGGTTATCCTCTGACGTATAGATCTGTACCAGACCTGCCCCCGTCTTATAGGCCGCCAGTGCGCCCAGATAAGCTGCTCCGGCCATTCCTTTGCTTCCGGCGATAATAAGAACCTTTCCATAAGTCCCTTTATGAGAATCCTCTCTGCGCTTCGGCAGCATTTTCGCCGCATCCTCCTGCTCCAGCGCATAGGCTACATCTCTGTCCCCCGGCATCGCTGAGACATCGACTCCTATATCCGTTACCTTTACTTCTCCGGCAAACTCCTTCCCCGGATAAAGTACACAGCCAAGTTTTTCACACTGAAAACTGACTGTCAGCTCTGCCCGGAAAGCGTCGGTTACAACCTCTCCGGTAGATGTGGAAACTCCGGAGGGTACATCTACTGCCACTTTTTTCCCCTCTGACCGGTTCATCGCCTGAATACATTCCAGGTAATGCCCTTCCACACGCCTGCTAAGCCCTGCCCCGAATATGGCATCGATAAGCAGGCTGCATTTTCTCTCCGTAAAACCTTCCTCTATGGTTCCTCCTGCCTCCCGGAAAAGCTGAATCTGCCTCTTTGTCTCTTCGGTACAATGATCAGGGTTTCCCACCATACAGGCTGATACTCCCGCTCCTCTTTCCAGAAGAAGTCTGGCGATAGCAAATCCATCTCCGCCATTATTTCCGGATCCGCATACAACACATACATCTGACAGATCTGCATCTGTTTCACATACCGTTTCTACAAAAGTTCTTGCCGCCCTTTCCATCAGGATAAGAGACGGCATTTTTTTCTCCCGTATCGTATACCCATCCGCTGCCTTCATTTGTCTTCCATCCGGCAAATATCTCATACTGTCAACCCCCTTTTTATTTATTTTATTTATATAGAACAAAGAATCCGCAACAGGAAACGAAGTTTTCTATTGAAAAAGCGTGTAAAGAAAGCCTGTCCTTTCGCACACGCTTACTTCACACGCTGTCATATCCCCGCTATTTTTCAGCCCTATGTTCCTCGTTGTAACGGCTGATATTATAGGATAATCTCATCAGACTTTCCGATAAGTGTACATTTTCCACGATCACGTTATCCGGCAAATTCAGATCTGTATGGGCAAAGTTCCAAATCGCCTTTATCCCATAGTCCACCAGCTGATTTGCCACTTCAATTGCCTTTGCCTTAGGTATGGTGAGGATTCCGATCTCAATATCACTGTTCTTCATAAAATCTTCCAGCTCATCCATCATATAAATAGGCACTCCACGAATTGTCATTCCCTTTAAAGTAGGATTAACATCAAAAATGCCTTTTAATACAAATCCCCGCTTTTCAAATCCTGCATGATTCGCCAGAGCATGACCCAGATTTCCTGCCCCGATGATGATCATTCCATGTTCTTCCTCCAAACCGAGGATCTTTCCTATCTCTGTATAAAGATATTTCACATTATATCCATATCCCTGCTGGCCAAATCCGCCGAAATTATTTAAATCCTGCCGAATCTGGGATGCAGTTACCTGCATTCTCTTACTCAGATCATTTGAAGAGATACGTTCCACCCCATTTTCAAGCAGTTCTCCTAAATACCTGTAATATCTTGGGAGCCTCCGTATGACTGCCTGCGAAATTTCTCTGCTTTCCACTCTTTTCACCTTCCCAATCTTTTTCTGTCTACATTATATAGAATTGTTTGTTCAAAGTCAAATTTTTGTTCGGAAAACTTTGGAATATTAGATTTTATATAAAGAATTGCAGAAAATTGACACCTTCACAAATCACCGATATAATAGTCCCGGAGGTATATATTTATGATACTAGCATGTCATTCAATTGAAAAAGCATTTGGTGAGGATGTCATTGTAAAAAACGGCTCCTTTCACATAGAAGAATATGAAAAAGCAGCACTTGTTGGGATCAACGGAGCTGGAAAATCAACAATACTGAAAATGATTGTGGGAGAACTGCCACTTGACGGCGGTAGCATTACTTTATCGAAAGGAAAATCTCTTGGCTATCTTTCCCAGCACCAGAATCTCTCCGGAGGAAACACTATTTACGAAGAAGTACGCACTGCCAAAGCGGAGATCATATCACTGGAAAAAGAGATCCGCCGAATTGAACAGGAAATTCCCAACCTTGCGGGCGAACAACTTACTGAGCGACTGAATACTTATCACCGTTTGTCTGACCGGTTTGAACGTGAAAATGGCTATGCCTACGAAAGTGAAATTGTGGGAGTACTCAAGGGGCTTGGTTTTGACGAAGAAGAATTCTCCAAACCGGTAGACGCTCTTTCCGGTGGTCAAAAAACACGTGTAGCATTAGGCAAACTTCTTCTTACAAAACCGGATGTCCTTCTTTTAGATGAGCCTACCAACCATCTGGATCTTAATTCGATCTCCTGGCTGGAAACTTATCTTCTGAATTATTCCGGTGCCGTGCTTATCGTCTCCCATGACCGCTATTTTCTCAATAGAGTGGTAACAAAGGTCATTGAAATTGAACAGGGTTCCATTATGACCTACCTTGGCAATTACACAGATTACTCCCGTAAAAAGCAGCAAATCCGTGAAGCAAGGATGAAAGAGTATCTCAATCAGCAGCAGGAGATCCGCCATCAGGAAGCCGTGATCGAAAAGCTCCGCTCTTTTAACAGGGAAAAGTCAATCAAGCGTGCAGAAAGCCGGGAAAAAATGCTGGAAAAAATGGAACGCATAGAAAAGCCTGCGGAGCAAAGAACAGATATCCATCTGGTGCTGGAACCTTCCTGTGTCAGCGGAAATGATGTTCTTTCCGTAGATCACTTAAGCAAATCTTTTCCGTCCCAGCCCCTTTTTGAAAATGTCAGCTTTGAAATCAAAAGAGGCGAACATGTAGCGGTAATCGGAGATAACGGAACCGGCAAGACAACCCTCCTTAAAATCCTGAACCGGGTTTTGCCTGCTGACAGCGGAAGCTTTACACTTGGGACAAACGTGCATATCGGATACTATGACCAGGAACATCATGTTCTTCATATGGAAAAAACTATATTTGAAGAAATTTCAGATGCATATCCTTCTCTTACAAACACGGAAATCCGCAATATGCTGGCTGCTTTCCTCTTCACGGGGGATGATGTTTTTAAGCTTATCGGAGATTTAAGCGGCGGAGAGAGGGGACGTGTTTCCCTGGCAAAGCTTATGCTTTCGGAAGCAAATTTCCTCATTCTTGATGAGCCTACCAACCATCTGGATATCGCCTCCAAAGAAATTCTGGAAAACGCTCTGAATAATTACAAAGGCACCGTCCTCTATGTGTCCCATGACCGATATTTCATTAACCAAACGGCCACCAGGATCCTGGAACTTGTAAACAAAACATTTGTCAACTATATCGGTAATTATGACTATTATCTGGAAAAGCGGGAGGAATTGACTGCCGCATACGCGTCAGTTCCATCCTGTGATAATGCCCCGGCTGCCGAAGCAGCCTCCGAAGCCAAGTTAAGCTGGCAGGAGCAAAAAGAAGAAAAGGCACGGGAACGGAAACGACAGAATGATCTGAAGAAGACAGAGGAACGCATAACTTCTCTGGAGGAACGAGACGGACAGATTGATGAGCTGATGGCGCTGGAGGAAGTATATACCAATTCTATACGCTGTCAGGAACTTGCCAGAGAAAAAGCTGACATCGCTGCTGAATTGGAGGAACTGTATGAAAAATGGGAGGCTCTCGCCTCCCAGGAATAAAATCAGAGAATTTTTTTCTTTTTAAAGATTAAAATACAGACAACAATAACGATCAAACTTAGTGCAATAACGCCGGGATATCCGTTTTTCAGCTCCGGCATATTTTCAAAATTCATACCGTACCATCCGGTAATTAAGGTGAGGGGGAAGAAAATGGTGGACAACACAGTCAGAAACTGCATATTACTATTCTGTTTTGCATCCACCTGTGCCTGATACAGATCTCGCACCTGCTGTGCGTATTCCAGCAAATGGGCAGTCCTCCCCATCAGCCGGTCTGCCCGATTGGAAAGTGTCCCGAAATATTTGAGCTGTTTCTTGGCGAAAAATCCATTTTCATTTTCCTCAAGCTCTGTTCCCATATCCATCATTTCATCATAATAGCCGCGAAGTGTCAGAAGTTTTCTTCGTATCGGCATCAGTTCCCTCTGGAAATTTTCAATTTTCCCCTGCATGACGTCTTCTTCCATGCGCATAAGGATTTTCTCATACTGCATCAAAATTTCCTGATCTCTGCTCATAAATTCAGCAATAAAATTATATATGAACCGTTCCTTTGTTTCTCCTTGATGGGTCTTTTTTCTTTTGATCCTTCGGATCAGCCTCATAGAAAAATCTTCATCATCTACAAGTACAACATGATCTTGATTCACAAAAAAGTAAATGCGGTATCTGCTTCCAAGCACGTCCAAAAGCCTGGGGATACAAAGTGTACCCGCCAGGCATTCCTGCTGTGTTTCCAGTTTACAAAATCCTATCTTGTTGGTCTGTATTTCATTTTCATACTGTATACCTGCCAATTCCAAATCCCGGCGGGCATTTTTGGAATCAGTGAGAAATACAGCCGGAGGCCTTGTCTCCTTCCATGTTTCTGTCTCAATCTGCTCCAGCCTCTCTCCGAGTTTCCATATCATTCTACCACCACTCTTATCTTACATTTGTCCTGCCTTTTCGTAAGCCTCCTCATAAAAGTATTCCTGTGAGTTTACTTTAACTGTGTCAGGATCCTCCATGCGAACAAAAAGGTAACTGCCGTCAGCCGTTTCGTGCCGTGCCTTCTGATTGTCCCTCAACATAAGATCAAACATAGCCTGAAGTCGTTCTTTCAGATTCTGCTGCTGCACAGGCGCCGCCACTTCTACCCGGCGCACAGTATTCCGAGTCATAAAATCTGCAGAGGCAATGTAATATCTGGCCCGCTCGCCGCATCCGAAAATATAGATTCTGGAGTGTTCCAGAAATCTTCCGACAATACTGATGACACGGATATTTTCTGTTTTTCCCTCTACCTGTGGAACCAGACAGCAGATACCGCGAATCACCATATCGATCTTCACTCCTGCTTCCGACGCTTCTATCAGTTTATCAATAATTTTTTTATCTGTCAAAGAATTTAACTTTAATCCGATATAAGCCGGCTGTCCTTCTTTTGCCTGCCTTATCTCTTCGTCCATCATTTCCAGGACCCGGGACTGAAGGCATTTTGGCGCTACTAAGAGGTGACTGGAACTTTCCACAGTCTCACCTTTTGACAACGCCTGGAATACAGCTGATGCTTCCATGCCAATATCCGGATCTGCCGTCATAAGAGAAAGGTCTGTATACAGTCTGGAGGTCTTTTCATTGTAATTTCCTGTTCCGATCTGAGTGATATATTCAATCTTTCCTTCATTTTTTCTCGTGATGAGACAGAGTTTGGAGTGCACCTTATAGCCTTCCAGACCATAGATCACCTGACAGCCTGCCTCTTCCAGACGTCTTGACCATTCGATGTTATTTTCCTCATCAAATCTGGCACGCAGCTCTACCAAAACGACAACTTCTTTTCCGTTTTCCGCTGCTTCCACCAATGCCTCAACAACCTTACTTTGTTTTGCCAGACGATAGAGTGTCATTTTAATGGAAATCACGTTTTCATCCTCTGCCGCCTCATTTAGCATCCGGAGGAACGGACGAATGGATTCATAGGGATAGGAAAGCATTTTATCCGACTCTCTTATCTGCTCTATAATTCCTCTTCCATCTTCAAAAGAGGAAGATTTCTGTGGCGTGCGCTTTTCAAAAAACAATTCCGGGTTCTTTCTTAGCATATCCTGGATTTTAGAAGAAAAAGACAGATCAAGGGGTGTGCTTTGACGAAATACTCTGGCTTCCTCTAAATCAAGGTATTTACAGAGAATACCTACGATATCTCCGTCCATCTCCCTGGACAGTTCCAGCCGGACCGGAGAAAGTTTTTTTCTTTTTTTAATTAAATCTGCCATAAATTCCCTATAATCCAAATCTTCATCATATAAGGCGTCAGCATCTATATCTGCATTTCTCGTTACGCGGATCAATGATTTGGCCCTGATCTGATAGCCTTTAAAAACTCTCGGCATGTAATGCAGAATCAGTTCTTCAGCCAGCATATATGTTCCTGACCTGTCCGGAACTGCAATCAGCCTTTCTACCATGCTATTTGTACAGGGAATGATACCGATCCTCTGCTTCTTACTCTTTGTTTCCAAAACAGCTACCGCGTAAATTTCTTTATTTCTAAGAAACGGAAATGGCTGACGCTTTCCTACTACGGTAGGTGATATTAAAGGCTCAATCTCCATGGCAAAATATCTTTCCATATACTCACTTTCGCTTTTTTCCATACTTCTGAAATCCGTAAGGGAAAATCCCCACTCTTTCAGACGTGACATCAGTTCTTCATAAACTTTGTCACGGCGTTCATTTAATATATGAACTCTTCTCAAAATTTCCTCAATCTGCTCCTTTGCAGTCATATTGGTCTTATTATCTTTGATTTTTTTGCCAAGAAGGCTTTGGTCCTGCAAAGAACCAACCCGGACCATAAAAAATTCATCCAGATTAGTCTGATAGATAGACGCAAAAGAGAGCCTTTCACACAAAGGGACCTCTTTATTCTCCGCTTCCTCCAGCACTCTTTCATTAAATTTCAGCCAAGATAACTCTCGATTCATATATACATTATCCATTTCTCTTCATCCTCTATTCTTGTGTATTTTCCCATTTACTGATTTTTCCAGTGTAAATTTTCTCCAGTGTATCCATTGAAATATCTTCTGTCGGATTTTTTTCATTTACGATTACACGGATCCCGTCTTTTGCAACTGCTTCTGCTTCTAATACTTCTGTCTCATATTGATACAGCTGCCGGGATACCATAGCAATATCACATTTTCCTGTCAGTACATCTGTAATTCCTTTTGAAGAATCTGATACTTCCACCTCAATCTGTGCATTGGAATTTTCTTTCTCATAGTCATCTGCCAACTGCTCTATAACCGGTGCCAGAGTTGTGGAGCCGTGTATTTTTAAAGTACCGGATGCCTGATTAGATAAAAAAATCTCTTTACCTCCTATGGGCACAAAAAACTCTGATACGGTTTCCTGTCCCTTCCCCGTCACATAGTTTATAAAATCTGTTTCCAGATCCTTGTCTTCACTTGTGTGGGCAAGATAGAGCGTTCGTGTAAGCGGATAGCTGTCTTCTTCAATAGTTTCATCCTCTGCTTTTTGTCCATCTATCGTAATTTCTTTTGCTCCATCCCCTTCCTGAAGATCCGTACTGTAAGTGACATAGCCGATACCATTCTTTTCTCCTGCAACAGCACGGAGCATATCTTCTCCGGATGTCTCTGTCTGTGCAGATTCTGTGATCTCATCCTGGTCATCTACCCCTTCTATATTCAGACCAAGTGCCTCTGCAAAGCTGCTTCTGGTACCTGATCCATTCTCCCTCGTTATCGGAATCACTTCGCCCATTTCCTGCCATTTCGACGAGTCAGATGAACCGGATCCAGACGTACTTCCGCATCCTCCTATCACTCCGGCAATGCAGGCAGCCGCCAAAAAGTATACTACATTCTTTCGTTTCATGATTTCCCTGTCCTTCTTTACTTATATTCCATTTTATTATAAAGGAGTTATGTAAAAATAGTTTTCATCTTTTTGTTAAATTTATGTAAAAATACCCGGGGCTTTGCGCAGTTTTACCCACCACTAAAAGAGATCG
>NZ_JAYAZJ010000036.1:0-12178 GCF_037273965.1 Claveliimonas sp.
TCCCTTGCCTCTATGCCTCAATGAATCACAAAAGATTTTTTAATTTTATTCGATAATTTTTCGTTAAATATTTATCTTTCTCTTTCAAAAGATTTCCTGCTAAATAAAAACAGGACGAAATCCTTCTGTTTTCGGATTTCATCCTGTTTTCTCCCTTGCTTAGCGCAAGTAATATTTCACCTTTTTCACGAACAGATTATACCAGCTCGATCAGAACTTCCATAGCTGCGTCACCTTTACGCTGACCGATCTTGATGATTCTTGTGTAGCCACCGTTGCGATCTGCATATTTTGGTGCGATCTCATCAAAAAGTTTTGCAACCATGTCGATTTCTTTTGTATTTTTCTTTCTTCCTGCAGGAGTCTTCGGAACTTCTTTTACAGGATAAAGAACTTTCAGCATCTGACGTCTTGCATGAAGTCTGGACGGCATATCTTTTTTGATCTTCTTCTCAACTTCGTCGTATACTGTAACTTTCTTACCGTCTACTACTTCTTTTACTCTCTTGCCGTCTTTGTCTTTACGTGCAACCTTTGCCTTTACAGTAACTTCTTCAAAGTTATCTTTCTCTTTTACTGCAAGTGCGATCAGACCTTCTGCCATTTTACGGATCTCTTTTGCCTTTGCCTCAGTTGTTCTGATTTTTCCGTTATTCAACAATGCTGTTACCTGGTTTCTAAGTAACGCTTTTCTCTGGCTTGATGTTCTGCCAAGTTTTCTATATTTTGCCATTTTTCATATCCTCCATTTTCACATCTGGTTATGCATCTTCGGGCTTACTAGCCAAATGCCGCTGCCATGCGCTTCGGGCTTACTGACAGACAGGGCAATAAGTGTGGAAGCCGCTTGAACATTAGCAGTTCAGTCGGCATCGAGGGCTTCGCCCTCTCTACTCCTCTCCTTGGCTTAACTCCAAGCCAAGTTCTTTTAATTTTGCTAATACTTCCTCCAGGGATTTGCGTCCCAGGTTGCGGACTTTCATCATATCCTCCGGAGTACGGTTTGTCAGCTCTTCTACTGTATTGATTCCTGCTCTCTTCAGGCAATTGTAAGAACGTACGGAAAGTTCCAGCTCATCAATGCTCATTTCCAGTACTTTCTCTTTTTCGTCATCTTCTTTCTCGATCATTACTTCTGCAGCCTGCGCTACTTCAGACAGATCGATAAAGAGTTTCAAATGTTCGCTAAGTACTTTTGCCGCAAGACTTACAGCTTCATCCGGAAGAAGTGTTCCGTTTGTCCAGACATCTAATGTCAGTTTATCGAAATCAGTGATCTGTCCGACACGAGTATTTTCTACAGACAGGTTGACACGTTCAACCGGTGTATAGATAGAGTCGATCGGAATCACTGCAATCGGAAGCTCCTCGCTCTTATTCTTGTCAGAACTTACATAGCCGCGTCCTTTTGTGATCGTCAGCTCCATATAGAGCTTACTGTCAGCGCCGCCATTTAATGTAGCAATGACAGTCTCCGGATTCATGATCTCAATGTCAGAATCCACCTGAATATCAGCTCCGGTTACGACTCCTTCGCCTTCAAACTCAATATATGCAGTCTTAGGCTCATCGGTCTCGGACGTATTCTTGATTGCCAGTGATTTCAGATTCATGATGATCTCAGTAACATCTTCTTTTACACCCGGGATAGAACTGAACTCATGCAGCACTCCGTCGATCTTCACCTGGCTGATTGCAGCTCCAGGAAGAGAAGAAAGCATGATCCTTCTAAGAGAATTACCAAGTGTTGTACCATATCCTCTTTCCAGAGGTTCTACTACAAATCTTCCATATCTCTTATCTTCTGATATTTCTGTAATTTCAATATTTGGTTTATTAAAATCAAACACTATGCGGTCCCTCCTTGTGGGTTGTTCGGATTACCGAAGGGTAATTCTCTAAGTTAATTATTTAGAATACAGCTCGACGATCAGCATTTCATCTACCGGAACATCGATCTCATCACGAGTCGGCAGTTCTTTTACTGTACCTTTCAAAGCTTCCTGATCTACTTCGATCCATCCCGGCACAAGACGTCCGCCTGTTACCTCAAGGATGTCTTTATATCTCTGAGAACCTTTGCATTTTTCTTTGATCTCAATTACATCTCCGGCCTTCACAAGATAAGACGGAATGTTTACCTGTTTTCCATTTACAAGAACATGTTTGTGGTCTACGATCTGTCTTGCTTCACGGCGTGTTCTTGCAAATCCCATACGGAATACTACATTGTCAAGTCTTGACTCCAGAAGAACCATCAGGTTGGTACCTGTCATACCCTTCTGCTGTTTTGCCTTTTTATAGTAATTTCTGAACGGCTTTTCCAATACACCGTAGATGAATTTTGCTTTCTGTTTTTCGCGAAGCTGAAGACCATACTCGCTCATTTTTCTGTTTGCTCTTTTGAGCTGTCTGTTAGACTTTTTATCAATTCCAAGATAAACTGGATCCATGCCAAGTGAACGGCATCTTTTAAGAACCGGAACTCTATTTACTGCCATTTTTCATTTACCTCCTAATTAGACTCTTCTGCGTTTCGGTGGACGGCATCCATTATGCGGTACCGGAGTAACGTCTTTGATGCTTGTAACGTCAATTCCACATGCCTGAAGAGCACGGATTGCCGCTTCTCTTCCTGAACCCGGTCCTTTTACCATAACATCTACTGTCTTCAGTCCATGAATCAATGCTGCTTTAGCAGCTGTCTCTGCTGCCATCTGAGCTGCATATGGAGTAGATTTCCTTGAACCTCTAAATCCCAGACCGCCAGCACTTGCCCATGACAGAGCATTTCCCTGTGCATCTGTTAATGTTACGATTGTATTGTTAAAAGATGACTGGATATGTGCTTGTCCGTGTTCAACGTTTTTCTTGACACGTCTTTTTGTCACTTTCTTTGTAACTTTCTTTGCCATTTAAACTAACCTACTTTCTTAATTTTTGTATTGTTTCACTCAAACACTAAATTATTTCTTCTTATTTGCAACTGTTCTCTTTGGACCTTTTCTTGTTCTTGCGTTAGTCTTTGTCTTCTGACCGCGAACCGGGAGTCCTTTTCTGTGACGGATACCTCTGTAGCATCCGATTTCCTGCAGTCTCTTAATATTTAAAGCGATCTCTCTTCTAAGATCACCCTCTACCATCTGTGTTTCATCGATTACTGCACTGATCTTTTTAACATCTTCATCTGTCAGATCTCTGCAGCGGATATCAGGATCTACTCCTGCTTCCTTCAAAATACGAGTTGCGCTCGGTCTTCCGATACCATAAATATATGTCAGTCCGATTTCAACACGTTTGTCTCTTGGTAAGTCTACACCTGCAATACGAGCCATGTGATTTTCCCTCCATTGATTCTTTAAATTAATATTGTCCTAAATTGAGGCTGCGGGCAGACCGTTTTCTCTTGTCACCCTACCGGAATTCTGTGAAGCCGTTCTTTCCATAAAGAAAGACAACTCATATCTTATCCGATATCCCAGCCCAGGCGTGTCGGTATTCACGCCCTTTCCGGCAACCGATCTCAAATCGGCCAATGACCGCCGGTATTGTAAGCAATATACTAGAAGCCACCTTGCAGAAACCACTGCCCTTGTCGGTGTTTCATGTATATTAAATAGCACGACCACTCCACACACACCCTGGTGTGTCATGCTATCAGCCGCCTAAATTGGTACATAAACTATCAATCTGCTAACATAGATCTACACGTCCGTGCGCCTAAGCTCACGCTGCCTCTGACGACTTGCGTTCACTAACGCTTGGGACGAATCTTCTCACTAAGTTCATGCTGCGCGTAGCCGCTTGCATTCACTAAGTGTTCAGTATTAGCCCTGACGCTGTTTATGCTTTGGATTTTCGCAGATAATGCGAACGCTTCCTTTTCTTTTGATAACTTTGCATTTTTCGCAAATTGGTTTTACTGATGATCTAACCTTCACGTCAAATCCTCCTTTCATCCATTGCCTGCTTGTTCCTGCACTGATTTTCCGGGCATCCCGTAACAAGGCATAGAAATACCCAGAAACGCGCTTATATAGTATAGCACTACGCATCAAGCAAAGTCAATAGATTTCTTATTTAAAATCTCAAAAATATTACTTATCTCTCCAAATGATTCTTCCCTTTGAAAGGTCGTACGGAGACAGCTCCAGTGTCACCTTATCACCCGGAAGGATTTTAATGAAATTCATACGCAGTTTTCCGCTGATGTGGGCCAATACCTGATGTCCGTTTTCAAGCTCTACCTGAAACATTGCGTTCGGCAGTTTTTCTACTACAGTTCCTTCAATTTCAATTACGTCAGCTTTTGACATTTTCTCTATTCCTCCTGTTTTCCTTCTTTCACAAACTCTTTTATGATTTTCCGTATTCCAGCATCATTTATTCCGGCAATATCGTGTTCTTCCCGAATCAGGCGGACATGCTTCGCTTTCTTTTTCTTCGGCCTATCCAGCGTTCTGTTTTTCCCATTCACTAAATATATATATGAAGCTTCGCTTTCGATTATTACATATATCTGTCCTTCGTCATGTCCTGCCAGTGATCTGGCAAGCATTCCCGCCTTATATCTTTCCATCAGCCGCTCCTTTTACTTATTCCGTCAAAGTCAGTATCTGCGGCTCACCCTCTGTGATCAGCACAGTATTTTCATAATGCGCCGATAAGGAATGATCCTTTGTCACGACTGTCCAGTCATCATCCATCCAGTTCACTTCCCATGTTCCGGCGTTGATCATTGGCTCAATAGCAAGGGTCATGCCTGCTTTCAGCAGTATGCCTTTCCTTTTCTGTACATAGTTCGGTATTTCCGGAGCTTCATGCAGACTGGTACCGATGCCATGTCCGCACAGATCTCTGACAACTCCATATCCAAAGCTTTCCGCATACCGGCCTATGGCAGAAGATATATCAAATAGATGATTGCCTTCTTTTGCATACTTTATACCTTCAAAAAAGGATTGTTTCGTGACTTCGATCAGCTTTGCCGCGTCTTTACTTATCTCTCCGACTGCATGAGTTCTCGCAGCGTCAGAGTGATACCCCTTATAGATCACACCGGCATCCAGGCTGACAATATCGCCATCCTGAATGATTCGGTGGGGGCTGGGAATCCCGTGCACAACTTCATCATTTACTGATACGCAGATGGATGCCGGATACCCGTTATAATTCAGGAAGGAGGGGATACAGTCGTAGCTGCGTATCACCTCTTCCCCAAGTTTGTCAATATCAAGAGTGCTCATACCCGGATGCAGTGCTTTTGCAAGTTCGTTATGAACAATTTCCAAAATTCTTCCTGCTTCTGTCATCAGCTCAATTTCTCTGGAAGATTTTATCGTAATTGACATAGATTTACGCTCCTAAAATATCTACAATTGACTGAAATACATCATCAATGTCCACAGTTCCGTCTACTGTCTTTAAAATTCCGGCTTCTGTATAATAATCAATCAGCGGCTGTGTCTGCTCATGGTATACATTCAGTCTCTTCTGTACAGTCTCCGGCTTGTCATCATCCCTAAGAATCAGTTCACCGCCGCAGGTATCACAGATACCTTCTTTTTTCGTCGGTGCATATACAACATGATATGTAGCTCCGCATCCCACACATGCTCTTCTTCCCGACATACGGCGCACAATATTCTCATCCGGTACATCCACATCGATAGCATAGTCTACTTTCTGTCCCATATCGGCAAGTGCCTTGGTAAGCGCTTCCGCCTGCGGGATCGTTCTTGGAAATCCATCCAGAACATATCCTCTTTCACAGTCATCCTGACCTACTCTGTCCACAACAAGATCTACAACAAGATCATCCGGCACAAGGAGTCCCTGATCCATATAAGTCTTAGCTTTTTTTCCAAGCTCCGTACCGTTTTTAATATTTGCACGGAAAATATCTCCTGTGGAAATGTGGGGAATATTATACTTAGCTGCAATTTTTTTTGCCTGTGTCCCTTTTCCGGCACCAGGCGCACCTAACATAATGATCTTCATAGGCTTATCTCCTCCTTATAGCATTTTAACCCGCGAAAATATATTTCTTCCGCGAGTTTAAAAGCAAATATACCCCGGCGGATCTGACCTGAAATTCAATATTCCAGACCAACCGCCAGAGTCCCTCTTAGGGTATCTAGTTATTTAAAAATCCCTTATAGTTGCGGACCATCATCTGTGATTCGATCTGTTTGATCGTTTCCAGAATTACACTGACAATAATGATCAGTGATGTGCCGCCGAATGAAACGTTTGCTCCCAGCCATCCATTAAAGATAATCGGAACAACCTGTACGACGATCAAACCGCAAGCACCTACAAAAATAATATAGTTCAATATTTTTGTCAGAAACTCCACAGTTGGTCTTCCCGGACGGATGCCCGGAATGAAACCGCCGCTCTTTTTCATATTGTTCGCAATCTCCATTGGGTTAAATGTAATGGATGTATAAAAATAAGCGAAAAATACAGTCAGTAAAATGTAAACAAGCAACCCCCACGTATATTTGATATTCTGTGGATTGCACCAATTCGCCTGATTCAATCCGCGGAGAATCTCACTTCCGATGCCGTTTCCATCACCTTTTCCCAGAAATGACGCGATCAGAATTGGTGTCTGCATCAGCGATGAAGAAAAGATAATCGGAATTACACCGGCTGTGTTGACCTTCATCGGAATGTAGGTAGACTGTCCGCCAAATGTTCTTCTTCCCTGGACTTTCTGTGAATACTGTACTGCAATTCTTCTCTGTCCATCCTGAAGGAAAATGACAAAGACAACAAGGGCCAGAATGATCGCAATAATGATCAAAGCCGCAAGTCCGCCTGATGCAAGGCTTTTCCCTTTAACGAACTGCTCAAACAACGTATACATATCGTTTGGAATACGAGAAATAATGTTAATGACAAGTACAATGGAAATACCATTTCCAACGCCTTTTTCCGTGATCCTCTCGCCAATCCACATAAGGAAAGCACTTCCCGCCGTCAATGTCAAAACCACGATTGCAGCATTAACAAAATTAAACTCTACCAAAAGTCCCTGACGTCCGAATCCTACAGCCATGGCAGTAGATTGGATCAAAGAGAGTCCAATGGTAAGATACCGTGTGATCGCTGCAATCTTTTTACGGCCATCCTCTCCGTCTTTATGCATTTCTTCCAGTTTGGGAATTGCAATAGTCAGAAGCTGCATAATGATCGAGGATGTAATATATGGTGTAATACTGAGGGCGAAAACGGACATCTGCTCAAATGAACCACCGGTGATGGCATTAAAGAAGTTGAATGCCTCACCAGTGTTTTGTGCAAAAAAGTCTTTTATAAAGTCAGGATCTACGCCAGGTGTCGGCAGTTCAGATCCGATTCTGATTACGATCAGCATCATGAATGTGTACAGGATCTTCCTGCGAATATCCTCTATCTGAAATGCCCGTCGCACTGTTTTAAACATTAGATCACCTCTGCTTTTCCACCAAGAGCCTCAATCTTAGCTGCAGCGCCTGCGCTGAAAGCGTTGGCCTGCACTGTAAGTTTCTTAGTTAATTCTCCATTTCCAAGAATTTTTACACCGTCTTTTGCGTTTTTCACGATGCCTGCTTCTTTTAATGTTTCTACAGAAACAACAGCGTCATTATCAAATACTTCCAGAGCGCTCACATTAATTCCAACGATAGTCTTTGTATTTCTGTTAGTGAATCCTCTCTTCGGTATTCTTCTGTATAATGGCATCTGTCCGCCTTCAAATCCCGGTCTTGTGCCGCCTGAACGAGCTTTCTGTCCTTTGTGTCCCTTTCCGGCAGTCTTACCATTTCCAGAACCATGTCCGCGTCCTCTTCTGAAATTATCACTGTGCTTAGCTCCGTCAGCTGGTCTTAAGTTTGATAAGTCCATTATGACACCTCCTTACTCTATAGTCTAAATTAAACTTCCTCTACTTTTACTAAATGCTGTACCTGTTTTACCATACCTCTTGTTGCTGCATTGTCCGGCAAAACAACAGTCTTGTTTACTTTTTTCAGTCCTAAAGCTTCTACTGTCTTCTTATGCTTCGGTACGGCACCGATTGTAGATTTTACTAATGTGATTTTTAAATCTGCCACTTTCATCTACCTCCTTAGCCTACGATCTCTTCGATGGATTTTCCACGAAGCTTAGATACTTTTTCCGGAGTTTTTACTTCTCTCAATCCTTCGATCGTAGCAAGTACTACATTCTGCTTATTGTTGGAACCAAGAGATTTTGTACGGATGTTCTTGATACCTGCCATCTCGATAACGGCACGTGCCGGACCTCCGGCAATAACTCCAGTACCTTCGGGCGCTGTCTTCAGAAGTACGGATGCACTTCCGAATTTACCGATCTGATCATGTGTAATACTTCCATGATCATCCAGTGCAACAGAGATCAAATTCTTTGCTGCATCTTCTTTTCCTTTACGAATTGCTTCCGGAATTTCGGTAGCCTTTCCTAATCCTGCTCCAACATGGCCGTTTCCATCACCTACAACTACTAAAGCTGTGAATTTGAAGTTACGACCACCTTTAACAACTTTGGTAACACGCTTAATTGCTACCACTTTTTCTGCTAATTCAAACTGACTAGCATCAATGCGTTCCTGTCTCATCTGTGTTCTCCCTTCCTAAAATTCCAGTCCAGCTTCACGAGCTGCATCTGCCAATGCCTGAACCTTACCATGGTAAATGAAGCCGCCTCTGTCAAATACAACTTCCTTGATGCCTTTTTCAAGCGCTTTCTCAGCAATTACTTTTCCAAGATATGCAGCTGCATCAACGTTGTTTGTCTTTTCCAGGTTCGCTTTCACATCTTTCTGAAGAGTGGAAGCTGCAACCAGAGTGTTCCCTGCCACATCGTCAATAATCTGTGCATACATATGATTATTACTTCTGAATACGGCTAAACGTGGGCATTCAGGTGTACCGCTGAAACGGTTACGGATTTTTCTGTGCTTTTTAACACGTACTTCTGTTCTTGATTTCTTGCTAACCATTTTCACACTCTCCTTATTTATTTCTTACCAGTCTTGCCAACTTTACGTCTGATCACTTCATCAGCATACTTGATACCTTTGCCCTTATATGGCTCCGGTCTTCTCTTGTCTCTGATCTCAGCCGCATACTGGCCAACTTTTTCTTTGTCAATTCCCTGAACAGTGATCTTGTTCTGTCCTTCCAGAACAGTCTCAACTCCCTCTGGGTCAATCATCTCTACCGGATGAGAGTATCCTAAGCTAAGTGTCAGCTTATTTCCGGCTTTTGCAGCTCTGTAACCAACACCGTTGACTTCCAGAACCTTTTTGTATCCTTCTGTTACACCGACAACCATGTTGTTGATCAGTGTTCTTGTCAGACCATGGAGAGATTTCATTTTCTTCAGATCGTTCGGTCTTGTTACGACGATCTGATCTCCCTCCTGCTTGATTTCCATTTCTACCGGAAGCTCTTTTTCAAGAGTTCCCTTTGGACCTTTTACAGTCACTTTGTTGTTCTCTGCAATTTCAACAGTAACCCCTGCTGGAACTGTAATTGGCAGTCTTCCTATACGTGACATACCATATCCTCCTTAACTTAAATTTTCGGAGCAGATGCTTTGTCTGCTCTGTTTTCAGTCACATTGAGCACTTAGCGAGGTCCTCACGAGCTTAGTGCGAAAGTGCACCCAGCCCACTTGGCGAGGCCCTTCACGAGCCTAGTGGCTGTGGTGTATCCTCTGTCCCGCAAATTGTCTCAAAATTTTACCATACAAATGCCAGAACTTCTCCGCCTACGCCGAGTTTTCTTGCTTCTTTGTCTGTGATCACTCCCTGATTTGTGGAAATGATCGCTGTTCCAAGTCCTCCAAGAACCTTCGGAAGTTCTTCGCTACTTGCATAAACACGAAGTCCTGGTTTGGAAATTCTCTTCAGACCAGAAATTACTTTCTCGTTCTTATCTGCACCGTATTTCAGTGTCACACGGATTGTCTTAAATGCTCCGTCTTCTACAATGTCATATTTTGTGATATATCCTTCATTCACCAGAATGTCAGCAATAGCAATTTTCATCTTTGATGCAGGAATATCTACTGTATCATGTTTCGCAGTATTTGCATTACGGATTCTTGTAAGCATATCTGCAATTGGATCACTCATTGTCATGGATTGCTTCCTCCTTTACCAACTTGCCTTCTTCACACCTGGGATCTGTCCTTTGTATGCCAGTTCGCGGAAGCAAACACGGCAGATTCCATATTTTCTTAAATATGCATGCGGACGACCGCAGATTCTGCAGCGGCTGTATTCTCTTGTAGAAAATTTCTGCTTACGCTGCTGTTTAATTTTCATTGCTGTCTTAGCCATAATTTACCTCCTTATTTTGTAAACGGCATGTTGAATTGTTTTAACAGCTCGCGAGCCTCTTCGTCTGTCTTAGCCGTTGTAACAAAAATGACATCCATACCTCTGACTTTGTCAACCTTATCGTACTCAATTTCAGGGAAAATAAGCTGCTCTTTGATACCAAGAGCATAGTTTCCTCTTCCGTCAAATGCGTTCGGATTTACACCTCTGAAGTCACGTACACGAGGCAGAGCAAGATTTACAAGACGGTCAACGAACTCGTACATCTTTTCTCCTCTTAATGTAACCTTGCAGCCGATCGGCATTCCTTCTCTTACTTTGAAGTTAGCCACGGATTTCTTTGCTTTACAAACGACTGCTTTCTGTCCTGTGATCTTTTCCATATCAGCGATTGCTGACTCTAAAACTTTTGCATTATCTTTTGCTTCGCCGACACCCATATTGACAACAACTTTGTCAAGTTTCGGCACTTCCATAATATTTTTATAACCAAACTTTTTGATCATTGCATCAACGATCTCGTTCTGGTACTGTTCTTTCAGTCTGCTCAAAGCACTGGACCTCCTTCCTCAAATTAATCAATCACTTCGCCTGTTGATTTTGCAACACGCACTTTCTTGTCTCCATCCATCTTGAACCCTACTCTTGTAGCTTTTCCTTTATGGATGTACATTACGTTGGATATATCAATAGGTCCTTCCTGATGAACGATACCGCCATTCTGATTTGCAACACTTGGTTTTGTGTGCTTTGTCAGCATGTTGACACCTTCAACGAGAACTGTACCGTCTTTCTGATTTACAGCGATGACCTTGCCTTCTTTGTCTTTATCTTTACCGGCAATCACTTTAACCATGTCGCCTTTTTTGATCTTCATAGTTGACATCTTATTCTCGCACCTCCTTAAAGTACTTCCGGAGCCAGGGAAACAATTTTCATAAACTGTTTATCACGGAGCTCCCTTGCTACTGGCCCGAAGATACGGGTTCCTCTTGGATTTTTATCATCTTTAATAATAACAGCAGCATTTTCGTCGAAGCGGATATAAGAACCGTCTTTACGGCGAGTACCTTTTACAGTACGTACAACTACAGCTTTTACGACGTCACCTTTTTTTACAACGCCGCCTGGTGTTGCATCTTTAACAGTTGCAACTACCACGTCTCCGATGCTTGCATATCTTCTTGTGGAACCTCCAAGCACGCGGATACAAAGTAACTCTTTCGCACCTGTATTGTCTGCTACTTTCAGTCTGCTTTCTTGCTGTATCATGCAGGTTTCCCTCCTTATACTATTTTACTTTTTCCATAACTTCGACAAGTCTCCATCTCTTATCTTTTGATAACGGTCTTGTCTCCATAACTCTTACCTTGTCACCGATGTTGCATTCATTTGCTTCATCGTGGGCTTTTAATTTATAAGTTCTCTTTACGATTTTGTTGTAAAGCGGATGTTTTACATTATCTTCTACAGCAACTACGATCGTTTTATCCATCTTATTGCTGATTACTTTACCAACACGTGTTTTTCTAAGATTTCTTTCCACGGTGTTACTCCTTTCTCTGCATTTTGCTCAAAAAGCTAGGCATTGCTCTTTTCTGTAATTACAGTCTGGATTCTTGCAATATTTTTTCTTACTTCTTTGATTCTGCTTGTGTTATCCAACTGGTTTGTTGCGTTCTGGAATCTTAAATTGAAGAGCTCCTTTTTAGCAGCTACTAATTCTTCGTTCAGCTCTGCAGCTGATTTTGTTCTTAAATCTTCTACAAATGCATTAATTTTCACTGTTATCACCGCCTTCTAAGTCTGCGCGAGAAACGA
>NZ_JAYAZJ010000037.1:0-18197 GCF_037273965.1 Claveliimonas sp.
CAGGAAAATCTTTTTTCAGGGAAACCGGTCTGCCCTTGCTGTTTAAAAAGCAGTGCTTTGTAAGTCCCCGGCAGTGTACCATACCTGTTTTATCATCAACGATCTCATACTCCACTGTCATTTTGATCCCGTTATATTCCCGGATTTTCGTCTCTATTGTAACGCTCTCCCCAAAGTAAACCATCCGGCGATAGTCTGCCTCCACAGAAAGGACCGGACTTACGATCCCTCTCCTTTCCATCTCATCGTACCCCATCCCCATTTGTTCCATGAAATCTGTCCTTGCTTCTTCAAACCAACGGATATAATTGGAATGATGTACAACTCCCATCTGGTCTGTCTCATAATACTGTACTTTATGCCTGTAAGGCCTGATATTGTTCATTTTGCTCCGCCTTTCTCTCTTACCTTTCCCAGGATTTCACCTGCCCAGTCTGACTAAAATCTATTTGGAAGCCCCGCGTATACTCCCAAAGTCTGGATGCAGTCCTGACCAGCCGGCCTGAGCCATTGTTCCAATACGGTACATATCTTCTTTGCTGATCTCAAAACCAAATACATCCTGGTTCTGCTTCATTCTCTCTATTGTAGAGGATTTCGGAAGCGGAATAATTCCCCTTTGAAGGGCATAATGAATGCACAGCTGCGCCACAGAAACTCCGTAGGAATCAGCGATCTCCATCAGCATTTCATGATTAAGGAGCGCGCTTCTCCCTATGGGACTCCAGGCCTGAACCTGAATATTTTTTTCTTTGCAGTATTGAACCGTCATCTCCTGAGTATAGCCCGGATGAAATTCAATCTGATCTACAGCCGGCCTGATTTCGCAATTTTGAAGAAGATTCTCGATATGATGAGGCAGGAAATTGCTTACACCGATCGCTCTTACCCGGCCGCTCCGGTAAATTTCCTCCATTCCTCTCCAGGTCTCAATATCCAGTCTCTTCCAGTCTTTATAGCCTTCTTCCGGCAAGGGCCAATGGATGAGATACATATCAAGATAATCTGTCTCAAGTGTCTCCAGTGTCTTCTCAAAAGCCTTTTTTACATTTTCATATCCCATTTCTGTTTTCCAGGCTTTTGATGTAATAAAAAGCTCTTCTCGTTTTATGCCGCTGGCTTTGATTGCCTCGGCCAGATATCCTTCCGTTCCATAAAAAGATGCAGTATCAAAATATCGGTATCCAGCGTCAATGGCTGTCCTTATAATCTCCGCACTTTTACTGTCAGCCGCTTTGAATGTACCAAATCCGATACACGGATTTTCCACACCGTTATTCAACTGAAACGCATCATACATATCCTTCATCGCTTTTCTCTCCTTCCGGTCCTCTATAGTCTATCCCAAAATCCACATCTTCCACACTGCAAAAAACTCTCTTACTGCATAATTAAGAAGCAAGATCCTGCTGCACCCTGCCGGAATGCCGCATGTATTTTGATATCCAAGTTTCCTGGCGTATTGTCTTGCCCTGTAAATATGAAAATTATTGGTCACAATCCCCACCGGACAATTCATATCCGGAAGCATTGCTGCCGAAAACGCAAGGTTTTCTTTTGTCGTCGTTGACTGATCTTCCATTTCAATGCAGCTCTCTTTTATCCCATGCTGCTGAAGATACTTCTTCATTGCCTCTGCCTCAGTGACTGTTTCACCCGTACCTCGCCCCCCGGAAACAATGATCCGGGTCTTTGGAAATTTCTCTTTATACTGCATCGCTCTATCCAAACGTCTTTTTAACGAATTTGTAACTTGATCGCCCTCTATATGTGCGCCCAATACGATCAGGTAGTCGCACTTCTTTTCCTGTTTATTCAAAAGTTCCGAAAAAATTCTGATCTCTACAGCCAAAAAAATAAAAATGGCAACGAAAAAACCGAACCACACCACCGTTTCCAGCCATTCCGGAAGATATGCCGTCAGCAGACGGACAGCCAGACAGCCGATCCCGGCTGCCGCCCAGAAGCCTGCAAATGTAGAGGTCCACTTTCCCATTGCCAGACGTATTAATACAAAATACAACAGACAGAATATACCCAGTTCAGTCATTTTCTATCTTCCGCAGCACTTTTTATACTTCTTTCCGCTTCCGCATGGGCAAGGATCGTTTCGTCCCACTTTTTTGCCCTTGCGTATTGTACCGGATTCCTTCTGCTCTTTGTATAGTTTTTTCCGTTCTTCCTCTGAAAAAATTTCTTTCCACTGCGGCAGTTCATAAAGCCAGTCCGCCTTTGCAGCCACCATATTTTTATACAGAAGTTCTTTATCATATACAAGGTTTACTTCTGTATCCTCATCCATTGTCTCAATGGGATTCGGAACTTTCAGACTCTCATCAATGCCGTCCAGAAAACCTACCATTGTCATGACGCTCTGATGATATCTTTCAGCCAGCTCTTTTACTGTCCCTCTTACCTCTTCTTCCGGATTAGAAAGAAGCTGTTCGTAGATCTCCTTTTCAATCTGAAAATAGGATGCCCAGAATTGCTGAAGCTGTCCTCTGTCTGATTTTTCATTATAAGCAACTGCTCTCCACTGCTCTAATAATGTATTGCTCATATTCTATATACTCCTTTGTAAGTTATTCTGCACGAATTATTATATACCATTTTCCATTTTTTTCAAAGAGCCAGTATTTGATTTTTTCACTGTTTCCATATATAATATGAAACATCTGACAAACTTGCGGCAAAAGCTTCCTCTTGCTGCATAAAGAAAGGATTTCTGCTTATGAAAAAAATGAAACGTTTTCTTGCATTGTTCGGCGCTGTTTTGCTTTTCGCCTTATATGGAAGCACTTTATTTTTTGCTTTCACAGACCGCTCTGCTGCAATGGGAATGCTGAAAGCTTCCATTGCCTGTACGATCATTATCCCTGTCCTTCTTTATGCCTACACACTGGTATACAAAAATATCAGAGGCGATCACCAGAAGCCAGATGAGCTTTCCTATAAGGATGATACGGAACAGGATAATCAAACGTAAAGCTCTGCCCACATCCAGGCGGGGCTCTTTTCTGTTTTTCTCTGTTCTTTTTTGGATTCTTTTTCTTTTATTTTTTGTCTTCTGTCCAGATATTCCTCCAGGGATATGATTTCCTGGCTGCCGCTTTTTCTCATATCATGTCTCATGTTCATACCTCCGTTCTTTACTGACTTTCTTTTTATCCAAATCTTTCGGCTTTATTATTATATTTGCTATTTTCCGATGTTATGACTCTTTTTGTTTACAGATTCAAGTATAGCAGTTAAATATGTACAGTCTGTGGAAAATAGATAAAATAAAACTAAGGAATTTCTTAAAAAAAGCGGAAAAATTGTCATCTTTGACACTTTTTCCGCTTTTGTACGAACTATTTTTCAATTTTATTTGTTATATCCGCCCTTTAATTACCGATAAATAATATCATGACGCCCCGGTCCATTTGAGATCATTGTAATCGGGTATCCAATCTCCTTTTCTACGAACTCTATATAATTTCTGCAGTTTTCCGGAAGATCTTCATATTTTTTAATTCCACGGATATCGCACTTCCATCCCGGAAGCTTCTTTAATACAGGTTTTGCCTTTTCCAGAAGATGTGTAGTCGGGAAGTCTGTTGTCACTTCTCCGTCAATTTCATATCCCACGCACACAGGAATCTCATCCAGATATCCCAGAACATCCAGAACCGTGAAAGCCACATCTGTCGTTCCCTGCAGCCTGCAGCCATATTTGGAAGCAACACAGTCAAACCATCCCATACGTCTCGGACGTCCCGTGGTAGCTCCAAATTCACCTCCGTCACCTCCCCGGCGGCGAAGCTCATCTGCCTCTTCCCCGAAGATCTCACTAACAAAAGCTCCTGCCCCTACAGCGCTGGAATATGCTTTGCACACTGTGATGATCTTTTTAATCTCATATGGAGGGATTCCCGCTCCGATTGCACCGTATGCAGCAAGGGTGGAAGAAGAAGTGACCATCGGATAAATTCCGTGATCGGGATCCTTCAGAGAACCAAGCTGTCCCTCCAGAAGGATTTCTTTCCCTTCCTTCAGCGCATTATGAAGGAACAATGCCACATCACACACATATGGCTCTATCATTCTTTTATATTCTTGCAACTCATTATATAAATCAGCAGGATCTATCAATGGCTTATGGTAGAGATGCTCAAGCAGTACATTTTTCTGTTCCGCCACGCGTACTGTCTTTTCCTTCAGAAGCTCATCATCAAACAACTCGCTCACCTGGAAGCCGATTTTCGCATACTTATCTGAATAAAACGGCGCGATTCCGGACTTTGTAGAGCCAAAAGATTTGCCTCCCAGCCTTTCTTCCTCATAGGCATCAAAATTTTTGTGATAGGACATTACCATCTGCGCGCGGTCCGATACAAGGATCTTAGGCATAGGAACCCCCTTTTCCACAATGGACTGGATCTCCTCAAATAACCTCGGCACATCAAGGGCCACTCCATTTCCAATGATACTTGTTGTATGGCTGTAGAATACGCCGGAAGGCAGTGTATGAAGTGCGAATTTACCATAATCATTTATGATCGTGTGCCCTGCATTGGCTCCTCCCTGGAAACGGACAATAATATCCGCATTTTCTCCCAGCATATCGGTAATCTTCCCTTTACCTTCATCGCCCCAGTTGGCGCCTACTACTGCTTTTACCATATCAATTCCTCCTGTGTGTCATTTACATTACTATCCAATAGCTGCTCTTTAACAGCCATAAGCATTATACTATATTTTTTTCTTATTGTACATTATTATTTTTGCTAATCTATCTGATTTCCTTCTTCTACATAAGAGGAGCAAAAAGACGCAGCACCTGACCTGCCAGTTTGGTCAGCATTGTTCTCTTTCTTACATCCAACAGGCTGATTTTGTGGCATTTTGCCAGAGTCTGCTGAAAATCTCTTTCAATTTTATCGATAACTGAATTGTTATAAATAAATACACCGCATTCAAAGTGCAGATACAAGCTCCGATAGTCCAAGTTGATCGTTCCGACTGTTGCCGTATCGTCATCTGAGACAAAGACTTTCGCATGTACAAATCCCGGTGTATATTCATAGATCTGCACTCCTGCCCGGATCAATTCTCTGTAATAAGTTTTAGCCAATGCAAATGCGTACCATTTATCCGGTATATGCGGCATGATAATGATTACTTCGATTCCGCTCTTTGCAGTTCTTGTAAGCGCAGAGATCATCTCACTGTCCAATATAAGATAAGGCGTCATAATATGTACATATTTCTTTGCGTGATTCAATATATGGAAATAGACTTCTTCCCCTACGTTTTCGTTATCAAAAGGACTGTCCCCATAGGGGAGCACATATCCCAATTCCCTTCTCAGTCCGTCTTTTCTGGGCGTCAGATACCGCTGATACCTCTCCGGCCGCTTTTCATCGATGTTCCACAGCTGCAGAAACATCATTGTAAGGCTCTGCACTGCATCCCCTTTCAGCATAACCGCCGTATCCTTCCAGTGCCCGAATCTTTCTTTTCGATTGATATATTCATCACCCAAATTAATTCCGCCGGTAAAACCAACCTTTCCATCTATCACACAGATCTTTCTATGGTCTCGGTTATTCTGTACTGTGGACAAAAAAGGCTTGATAGGGTTCATCATCTTACACCTTATTCCTCTGCTTTCCAGCTCTGAAGGATAATCGTAGGGAAGCATGGAAATCGCGCAGGTGCCGTCATACATAAATCTGACTTCCACCCCTTCTCTTGCTTTCCGGGTGAGAACCTTCAAAATACTGTCCCACATATACCCTTTCTCCACAATAAAGTATTCCATAAAAATATATTTCCGGGCTTTTTCCAATTCCGGGATCATTGCACGGAACTTATCCTCACCCAGCGGGAAATAAGTGATTTCCGTATTACGATATACCGGAAATCCCAGGTGATGAGACAGATAATATGCAAGGTTGGCATTCGCCGGCTTGCTGGCTCTAAGGGCATCTACCACATCCATGTCCTGCAGCATATACGAATCCGTCTCAATCCGGAGCGTAGCCAGACGTTTCCCCATCCATCGTACTCCCCCCTGGGTTTTTACATATATATAGAAAAGCGTTCCCACTGCCGGTAATCCCACAATGCACAGCATCCATGTCATTTTAAAAGCTGGGTTATCTTCAGAATTAATGATGTAGATTACCACAATGACACTCAATACTGTCATCGTCCCGTGGATAAACATTGCATAGTTTTGCAGCAGATTCGTTGTAATGACAAATATTCCAAGCTGTATCAGGATCAGCAAAAGAATGAAACCCGTCCGGCTGAATATAATTCTTGACAAGCCTTTCTTTGCCTTTCCTGGTTCTTTGTGATCCATATGTACCTCCTTCTAAACACAACATATAGTGTAACATACTTTCAAGATCTCCACAACTCATCTACAGTGAATCCGAACTGTCTATACTCTTCCAAACAGAAGGTCCAAATTCAGTACAATATTTAACGCTCCCCCCTTCCTTTTTCTTTCGAAAAGTATTACAATATATCTTAACATATTTGCAAAGCAGAGAAAGGAGCCACATATATGTCTAAATGGTTAAAACGTTTATTAGGACTGGCCGCTGTAGGAAGCGCAATCGCCGGACTTATTTATTATCTGAAAAAGTCTTCTAAAGATACACCGGAAGAAGATTCTGATGACTTTGAAGACGATGACTTTGATCTTGATAATGATCTGAAACCTGTCACTGACCGTGAATATGTCCCCCTTGGCGGAACCCCGAAGGAAACGGAAGAAACAGCCGAAGAGGAAACGAAGGAAGAGGAAAGCAACTCTGAAGAGGAAGATTCTGAGGATTAAAAAATAACAGAGGATACAGCGGAATGTAATTTTGTTGTATCCTCTGCTATTTTTTATCAATTTTTCCAGATTTCCCCAAGGACAGCGCACGCCTCTTTAATCTTCTCTTCCGACATATTGGCATATCCAAGCAAAATCGTTGCTTCTTCCCTTTTCTCGTCCTCATCTACAATATAATCGGATAATCCGTATACTTTGATCCCTTCTTCCGCCGCCCGGAGAATCAACTCTGACTCTTCCCGGCCTCCCGGGAAATGCAAAAGAAGATGCACACCTGCATTTTCTCCGGATATCCGGCATTGTCCTGCCAATGGCCGAAGTCCCAGGATCAACTGGTCATGGCGGCTTTTATAGAGCGCCCTTGTCTTATTCAGATGACGCTCATAATAGCCTTCCTCAATAAATCGGCATACGATCAGCTGATCTACTTTGGAAACAGTGGAGCTTAAAAACCGGCACTTTTGCTGGTAGGCTTCACAAAGCTCCGGTGGAAGCACCATATAGCTTAAACGGATAGCCGGAGCAATCGACTTTGAAAATGTGCCGAGATACACTACTTTTCCATGGGCATCATAGCCCTGAAGGGCCGGGATCGGTTTCCCTTTATAACGAAATTCACTGTCATAATCATCTTCTACAATATAGCGTCCTTCTTCCTCCTCCGCCCATTTCAAAAGCTCCATTCTTCTGCCTATAGGCATTACGATCCCTGTGGGATACTGATGGGACGGCGTAACATATGCAATATCTGCCCCTGATTTTCTAAGAGGATCTATCTTCATTCCCATCCCGTCCATAGGAACAGGCATCACTTTATACTCCTGACTTTGAAACAATCTGTAAGCCTTCTTATAAGTGGGGTTCTCTACTGCGATCACATGATCTCTTCCGATAATGGTGCAAAAAAGCATCATGAGATAATCGCTTCCGGCTCCCACGATAACCTGTTCCGGGGTACAGTTCACTCCTCTTGCCTGATACAGATACCGGCAGATCACACTCCGAAACTCATACTCACCTCTTGGATCTCCCAGCCGGAACAGTTCCGTGCGGTCATCGGATAAAATCTCTCTTGATAGCTTCCGCCAGGTATTATAGGGAAAACTTTTCAAATCCACTCCATTGGGAGTAAAATCATACTTGATTTTCTTTTCCCCGTTTATTTCCATTTGTTCCCTGGACTCCTCTTTTTTCTCCAGAAAAGAATCCTTTTTTCTTTCCGCCTCCAAATGATACAGCTCGTCCACCTGCGCTACAAAAAAACCTCTGTAAGGCACTGATTCAATATATCCCTCGGATAAAAGCTGTTCATAGGCAAGTTCCACCGTGCTTCTGCTGACCTCCAGGTAAGAGGAGAGCGCTCTTGTAGACGGAAGCTTCTCCTTGCACAGGATCCTTCCGGCTCTGATCTCATCTTTAATATAAGTGTAAATCTGCTCATAAAGAGGCTCTTTATCTGACGGTCGTAAATTAATCGTTAATTCATGCATGGTTCCTTCTTTATTTCGGTAATTTAAATGAACTCTTCAGCGAAACGATCCTGTTAAACACCAGTGCATCCGGAGCGGAATCTTTGGCGTCAATGCAGAAATATCCGTTCCGTACAAACTGGAAACTGTCATACGCCCCACATCCGTCAAAGCTCGGTTCCACATAGCAGTTCCTTCGAATTTCCAGAGAATTAGGATTCAGATTCAAAGAACCATCTTCCTTATTATAGACGCCCTTTTCTTCATCAACCAGATTCTCGTACAGCCGAACCTCTGCTTTCTGTGCATGGCTGGCCGGCACCCAGTGGATCGTTCCTTTTACCTTCCGTCCGGTAAATCCTGTCCCTGCCTTTGTCTCCGGATCATATGTCACATGCACTACTGTTACATTTCCCTGTTCATCTGTTTCATATCCTACACATTTCACAAAATAAGCATGCATCAGGCGCACTTCATTTCCCGGAAACAGACGGAAATATTTCTTCGGCGGCTCGATCATAAAGTCGTCCCGTTCGATGAACAGCTCCCGTCCAAAAGGAACCTTTCGCGTCCCCAGGTCTTCATTTTCCAGGTTGTTGGCAACATCCAGATATTCCACCTGGTCTTCCGGATAATTGTCGATCACCAGTTTTATGGGATCCAGCACCGCCATCATACGCGGACGCTTCATTTTCAAGTCCTCCCGGATACAGTATTCCAGCATCGCGTAATCCACAGAGCTCTGGCTCTTGGAAACACCGCACATATCCACAAACATTTTAATGGATTCCGGTGTAAATCCGCGGCGGCGAAGGGCCGCAATAGAAACAAGGCGCGGGTCATCCCATCCATCCACAATACCATCCTGCACCAGCTTCTTAATGTAACGTTTTCCTGTCACAACATTTGTCAGATACAGCTTGGCAAACTCGATCTGACGCGGAGCCGGATCAAACTCACATTCTCTTACCACCCAGTCATACAGCGGTCTGTGATCTTCAAATTCCAGTGTACAGATGGAGTGGGTAATCTTTTCCACCGCATCCTCAATAGGGTGAGCGAAATCATACATCGGATAAATACACCATTTATCTCCTGTATTGTGATGGGACATATGCGCCACACGGTAAATAATAGGATCTCTCATATTGATATTAGGCGAGGACATATCAATTTTTGCACGAAGAACTCTTTTTCCATCTTCCACCCGGCCGTTTTTCATCTCTTCAAAAAGCGCTAAATTTTCTTCCACAGAACGCTCTCTGTAAGGACTGTTTTTCCCCGGTTCTGTCAACGTTCCGCGGTACTCCCTGATTTCTTCGGGGCTTAAGTCACAGACATAAGCTTTTCCTTTTTTGATCAGTTTTACTGCACATTCATACATAATATCAAAATAGTCGGATGCATAGTACAGATGATCACCAAAGTCAGCCCCCAGCCATTCCACATCTTTTTTGATGGATTCCACAAATTCCATATCTTCTTTTGTAGGATTTGTGTCATCAAACCTTAAATGAAATGTTCCATTATATTTTTTTGCAAGTCCATAATTTAAAAGAATTGATTTTGCATGCCCAATATGAAGATAACCGTTTGGTTCCGGCGGAAACCGGGTGCAAACATTCTGATAAACACCTTCTGCCAGATCTTTATCTATTTCCTGTTCAATAAAATTTTTAGAAACCACTTCTTCTCCCATGGCAACCTCCTGCTAACTATAATCTAATCATGGCTTTTATCTTATCATACTTCCAAAAAATCGACAATAGAATTATTTTCAAAAACCATTGACAAACCACCTTGCATATTGTATATTAATCACGTTGCATAAAAAATATGTGCTGCCTTGGCTCAGTCGGTAGAGCGTCGCCTTGGTAAGGCGGAGGTCGGCGGTTCAAGTCCGCTAGGCAGCTTGAAAAGAACTCCTGAATATCAGGAGTTCTTTTTTACTATCATCTCAACGATTCTGTGATTTTCCACCTTCAGCACATCAATCTGCAGCTCTTCTGTTTCACATGAAAAACATTCCCCGTCTTCCGGTATACGGTCAATGACGCCGCACACGAATCCGCCAAATGTGTCATAATCATCTTCTGCAATTTCTATTTTTAATTCCTCTTCCACATCCTCTACATCGGCGCTTCCCTGGATCTTCCACTGATTTTCACCGATTTTCACAATATCTTCCGGTTCCTCTGCTTCATCCTGCTCATAAAGATCGCCTACCAGGGACTCTATCAGATCATGAAGGGTAATAATGCCGCTGACGCCGCCGTACTCATCTACAAGTACCGCAAAATATACTCTCTTTTCTCTCATCTTCTGGAAAAGCGTGTTTGCCTTCATGGTTTCCGGCACGAAGAATGGTTTTTCCAGTGTATGATGAATCACATTTTCCCTGCTCTTATCTTCCAGCCGGAAATAATCCTTTGTATCGAGGATTCCCACGATATCTTCCTGGTTTTCTTTGCACACCGGATAATGGGTATGTCTTGTAGCATGTATTCTGGCTTCCCATTCACTCACATCTTCATCCAGATAAAGTGTTTCCATATCCACCCGATGCGTGCAGATCTGCTCAATAGAAATGTCGTCAAATTCAAAGACATTTCTTATCATTTCACTTTCTTCTTCATCAATATTCCCCTGATCTTTTCCTTCCACAAGAAGCATACGGATTTCTTCTTCCGTCACCTGTTCCTCCTCTTCTTCCGGATTAATTCCCATTAGTTTTAAAATCCCATTGGTTGATCCGGTAAGCAGAAACACAAGGGGCGCAAACACTTTGGAAACTCCGTAGAGGAGCCCGGAAAGAGCCAGTGCCAGCTGCTCTGATTTTTTCATGGCAATCCTTTTGGGAACAAGTTCACCGAATACCAGATTAAAGTAGGCAAGTACAAGAGTAATCAGCACAAGTGAGACTGATTTGATGACGTTTTCCGGTATTTCCACCCCAAGTCCTACAATCCATTTTGCCAAAGGTCCCGAAAAACTTTCCGCCGCAAAAGCACTTCCCAGAAGTCCCGCCAGAGTGATCGCCACCTGTATTGTAGCCAGAAAACGGGCAGGCTGTTCCGTCAGTGTATACAAATGGCGGGCTTTCTTATTCCCTTCTTCCGCCATAACTCTAAGCTTTGTCTCATTCATGGAAATTACTGCAATTTCAGCACTTGCAAATGTAGCGTTTAATAAAATCAGCACAATCTGCAGTACAATTGGTCCTATCATTTTTATATTTTCCTCCTAATCTCAAGCACAAATATCGCTGTAAAAACCGCAGAAGGGTATAACCCGCACAGGCTTTTCTATATACAGACCTGTGCAGGCTATACCCTTATCTATTCATAATGTTCTACATGGATTTTTTTTCTGATTTCTACCTGAGTATTTTTTTCCTGTTCAGTGTCGCTTTCTCCACTGTCATCCATGTATTTGATCACACCTTTCTTTTCTGATATCCTGAATGCTCACTTTATACAGCTTTCAGATGAATAATAAGATATCACAGCAAAAACTTTCTGTCAATCCTCTTCTTTCAAAAGAATCTTTTCTGTTTTTGCTTTGATTCTCTGAATGGCATTATCTACTGTCTTCGGACTTTTATCCAGCAGCTCCGCAATTGTCCGGTAATCCGTCCCAAGAAGGTGGAGATACAATACACGTTTCTCCAGATCACTTAGATTTTCTCCCAACTCTTTTTCCAACCTCCGGGCATTTTCTTTACTCAAAAACGCCTGCTCCGGATTACTTTCCTTCCCGGCCTCTATTGTATCAAGAAGATTGGTATTCTCCTCGTCGTTTTCATTTTCGTAGAGAGACACATAGGAATTAAGAGGAATATGCTTTTTCCGGCGGGACGCCTCGATCGCACTGTAAAGCTGCCTTGTCACACACAGTTTAGCAAAACTGTAAAAGGACGACTCCTGATCTGCATCGTAATTCTGAACCGCTTTAAAAAGGCCGATCATCCCTTCCTGGATAAGGTCGTCACTCTCTCCCCCAAGAAGATACATTGCCTTGGCCTCCTTGCGGACCATTCCTTTATATTTTTCCATCAGATAATCTATGATGGCTCTGTCGCCGCCTCGCAGCCGACGAATCAGCTGCTCGTCGGTCATCGTCTCATATCTTGACATATAATCCCTCCGGCAGCCTTACGTTACACACTCATGCGCTGCCTCACAATCTCATAAGCCAGTACTCCCGCCGCCACTGAGGCATTTAAAGAATCGATGTCTCCTTTCATGGGAATACTTGCTGTGAAATCACAGTGTTCCTTCACCAGGCGGCTGACCCCTTCTCCTTCATTTCCGATCACCAGCCCTATCGGCCCCTTCAAATCCAGATCATACATCTGTGTTCCGCCCATATCGGCACAGACAAACCACAGTCCTTTTTGCTTCAGCTCTTCCATTGTTTTCGCAAGGTTCGTCACCTTAGCTACCGGGGTATAATGAAGCGCCCCTGCAGATGTCCGGGCTACTGTCGCCGTCAGGCCCACGGCACGCCGTTTCGGTATGATAACACCGTGCGCACCTGCCAGGTTCGCTGTACGGATGATCGCACCCAGATTGTGGGGGTCTTCGATATTATCCAAAAGGATCAAAAAGGGAGGTTCCTTCCGGCTTTCAGCCAAAGCCAGCATATCCTCTACTTCTGAATATTTGTATGCTGCCGCATAAGCCACAACGCCCTGGTGCTTTCCCGTCTCCGAAAGCTGTGCAAGCCTCTCTTTGCTGACAAAATTAAGGATCGCATCTGTTTTTTTCGCTTCTCTTATGATCGTACGGATGGGACCATCCTGACATCCATCCAGCACATACAGCTTGTCAATCGTTTTGCCGGAGCGAAATGCCTCCAGCACCGCATTTCTCCCCTCGATCACTGTAAGATTGCTCTCCGCATTTTTTTCTTTCATTTCTACTCCTGTCTTTTTGCTTTTATATATTTATCCTTTGCCGAGTGAAACTCGCCCTTGCAAAATCTACAGATCCCGGAACTCCCGGGAGGCCATATCATCCAGACCGATCTTCACCAGCTCCAGCATTCGCTTCCACTCTTTTTTCAGGTAAAGATAGCCAAGCAAAGCTTCAAATCCTGTCGCCCGTCTGTAATCTGTCACGGACTGGTTCTTTGCAGGGGATACGCTTTTTGCATTTCTGCCCCTTTTGTAAATTCCGTGCTCTTCTTCTGTCAGATATTCCTGAATCTTCCGCATCATTCTGGACTGCGCCGATGCCTGAACATAAGAGCTGGTTCTTTTGTGAAGCTTCTGAACAGGCTGATTCCCCTCATTTATCATAAGGCTTTTTATGATCAGATCATATATCGCATCCCCGATATAGGCGAGAGTGAGGGGGGAATATTCCCGCACATCCACATCCCTCATCTCGAACATTTCTCTCATACAGGAATCAAATTCCCACTCGTTACGATCTTCTAAGCTCTTTTCCATTTTACCCCTTCCCTGGTATCTTCCAGAATAATTCCTTTCCCGGCCAATTCATCACGAATCTGATCAGCTCTTGCAAAATCCTTTGCTTTTCGCGCTGCCTGACGCTCTTCGATCAATGCCTCAATATCTTCATCCAGAATTTCTTCTTTCTTATTAACGATCAGTCCCATCACATCTGTCAGTTTCTGAAGAACGGATAACAGCTTCTCTGTATATTCTCTGGAACTGTTTCCATCCGCTGTCGTATTGCAGTATTTTACCAGATCAAAAATAGATGCAATTGCGTCTGCTGTATTGAAATCATCATCCATAGCAGCTTCAAAGGCTTTCACAAAATCTTCTGTCTTTTCCAGATCTGCCTTCTCTTTTTCAGTCATATCTTCTGTCTTGGCATTTCCGGACAGGAATTTCAGATTTTCCGCTGCATTTACAATTCGCTCCAGACCGTTTCTGGAAGCTTCCATCAGCTCTGCGCTGAAATTCAGCGGACTTCTGTAATGTGCACTCAGCATAAAGAAACGAAGGATCTGAAGATCATACTGCTCGCTGATTTCCCGAACCGTACGGAAATTTCCCAGAGATTTGCTCATCTTGTGGTTGTCAATATTTAAAAACGCATTGTGCATCCAATATTTTGCAAATGTTTTTCCGTTTGCCGCCTCACTCTGGGCAATCTCATTTTCGTGGTGAGGAAAGATCAAATCTTCTCCTCCTGCATGAATGTCTATTTCCTCCCCCAAATATTTTTTGGACATAACAGAGCACTCAATATGCCATCCCGGACGTCCGTCGCTCCACGGCGACTCCCAGGCCGGTTCTCCCTCTTTCTTCGGCTTCCACAATACGAAATCTAAAGGATCTTCCTTTTCATCCTCCCCGCTTACCAAAAGGGTCCGGTTGCCGGATCTTAAATCATCCAGATTTTTATGAGACAGCTTTCCATACTCTTCAAATTTTCTTGTACGGAAATATACTGTACCATTCTTTTCATAGGCATATCCTTTGTCAATAAGCTGCCGGATCATCTCCACCATCCCGCAGATTTCCTCTGTGGCGAGAGGATTTTTGGTGGCAGGTTTAATGTTCATCCCTTCCATATCCTTTTTGCACTCTTCGATGTAACGCTTGGAAATCTCATCTGCGGAAACATGCTCCTCAATTGCCTTGTTGATAATCTTGTCATCTACATCTGTGAAATTGGATACATAATTCACATCATAGCCCTTGTACTCAAAATATCTTCTTACTGTGTCAAATACGATCATGGGCCTTGCATTTCCAATGTGGATAAAATTGTACACTGTAGGTCCGCACACGTACATTTTTACCTTTCCTTCCTCCACCGGAACAAATTCTTCCTTTCTCCTTGTCATTGTATTAAAGATTTTCATGATTTTCCTCCTTGTCTTCCCCGGCTTCATCCGGCCGGATTTCTATTGAATTATCACGCACGCAGCGCATGTGTTTCTCCAGTTCCTTCACCTTTTTCTGAAGGCGGATATTATCTTTTTGCAGTTCCCTGATATCATTGCTGATAGGATCCGGCAAATGAACCTGATCCATGTCGGAACGGGGAATCTTCTGATCTCCCATCCGCACGACTCTTCCCGGAACTCCAACTACAGTACAGTTGGGCGGCACTTCCTTCAAGACCACTGATCCGGCACCGATCTTAGAATTTTCTCCAATAGTAAAAGATCCCAGAATCTTTGCACCGGCGCTCACCATTACATTATCCTTCAATGTAGGATGCCGTTTCCCTTTCTCTTTTCCGGTTCCTCCCAGGGTTACTCCCTGATACAAAGTCACATTGTTACCGATGATAGTTGTCTCCCCGATAATGACCCCTGTACCATGATCGATAAACAGCCCTTTCCCTATCCTGGCGCCGGGATGGATCTCGATCCCGGTCTTTCTGGCTGCCCTCTGGGAAACCCATCTTGCCAGAAAATAATGCTTTTTCCGGTAAAGGCGGTGTGCTACCCGATAGCTCAATATTACCTTAAAACTGGGATATAAAAAGACTTCCCAATTTGATTTTATTGCCGGATCTCTTTCCCTGATAACCTGTATTTCTTCTTTTACGTATGATATAAGTCCCATGCTCCACTCCTTGAATAAAAAACGTCCCTTACAGTATATCTGTAAGAGACGAATAAATCCGCGGTTCCACTCTTATAAAGAACAGGACGTCATATCCCATTCTCCGCTTTTGGCAGTTAACGCCTGCAAAACGTATCCGGCTACTCCTTGCTTTCGCCGGATCAACTCCCGGGGGCACTTCATATGGTCTCCCCTTGAGACTGCTTTCAGCCGGTGACATTCTCTCTCTTTCAGGTTTACTCCATATTACTTTTCCCGTTCCTCGTCTTTTCACTGTTGGTTATATACTATGTGAAAATTTTCCTTTTGTCAACCTCTGAAATCCTTTTATACAACCTCATTCAGAAAAATCCGGGACAAAGGTACGATTTTCTTCAGCTCATTTTTCATCCTGTCTGACATTTTTACGCCTTTTTCTTCTGCAATCTCCTCCACTGAGGCCGCTCCGAAGATCAGCCTTGCCAGGGCTCCGACCGTAAGCGTACCTTCGCTGTTCTCCTCTTTCCCCTCCATGAGCATAACACCGGAAGCTTCCGTGCCGGTAATAAGGAAACACCGGTTGTTCTCTTCGATCAGAGGGTCCGTCACATGAAAACAAACTGCTGTCAGATAGTTCAAATCGAGCAGAAGCAGCATCCTTCTGACGTCCACAAGCCGCACCATAATCTTGGGTCTTTCCTTGGGAATCTCCGAAACACGGGGGCAGCACCACAAAATCTCCCCGTCCTTTTCACCGATCATCAGACAGCCGCCGTCGCTTTCGTACTCTTTCATAAGACGGACATAATACTCTTCTTCCCGTTTTGCATAGACATCAAAATTTCCTTCCAGGGCAGCCGTTGCCATTCGGGCCATAGAAGCAGCGTCCTTAGGCACTGCCCGTCTCTCCCGGATATCTGCCTTCTTCTCTGACGGTTCCCAGTATTTTGTTGTCTGTTCATAAACCGTACGGAAATCGTGGGGGTAATAAATCTTTTCCGATGCCGGCATCAGATAGGTGAAGGGCTCTCCCTGGCGGTACATTGCCTGAAGAGACTCTTTTAAAAGCGCAGCCATATACCCCCTCTTCCGGTAAGGTTCCTGAGTTGCCACGGCCACAATATAATGCAGCTTTTCCTCTTTTTTGTTTACCATGACATCATAGGGATTCAGATGAATCATGGAACGAATTTCCCCATCTTCTGTCACTGCATAAATAATGTTATCTTTCGTCTTTTCTGTATAGTAATAATTTACAAAGCTTTCGCTGTCCTCTGAAAAAACCTCCTCATACAGGGATCTTGTAGCGGAATGCTCTGTCGGATCCAATTTTCTGATTTCCATAATCTTAAGCCTCCGCTTTTTAAACCTCTCGCGGGCATCCCTTACACCCGGCACACCCTTCTTCACCAACTGCATAGCTGTAATTTGCAATCGTTTCCAGGCAGGCAACAGCCTGTGCAGAGATTCCCTCTCCTGTTCCGGTGAAACCAAGACCTTCTTCTGTTGTCGCCTTAACATTCACCTGACTTTTATCTATACGGAGAACTCCGGCAATATTTTCCCGCATTTTCTCTATATAAGGAGCCATTTTCGGCTTTTGGGCGATAATTGTCGCATCGATATTACTGATAACGTACACTTCTTGTTCTATCAATTCTCCAACTTTTGCAAGAAGTTTCATGCTGGAAGCTCCTTTATATGCATCATCCGTATCCGGGAAATGTTTTCCGATATCTCCAAGAGCCGCCGCTCCCAGAAGCGCATCCATCACAGCATGAAGGAGCACATCGGCATCCGAATGTCCGAGAAGCCCCTTCTCGTATGGAATCTCCACGCCTCCAAGAATCAGTTTTCTTCCTTCCGTCAGCCTGTGAACATCATATCCCATTCCAATCCTCATAATCTACTCACCATCTCTACTTTCTTTCTCTTCTTTCTTTTCTATCTCCTGTACCTCTGTCTCCTCTTTTTCAGGCTGTGATTCAGTACTGTCTTGCTTTTTACGCAGCCCTTTTATACCCTGCACCGCAATATAAGCCCCAAACAAAACAAACAACACGCCTGCCGCTGAAAACATCATATAATTATCCGGCTTTTCTTTCATAACATTTACAAACAAACTGATTCCGTTATAGGCCAGGTAAACGCCTGCAACCAGCCAAAGTCCGTGTCTTGTCTTATCACTCATTTTTTCATCCTCCAGTTTTCATATGTACAAGTATATAATTTCCCGCACCAGCTTGTCAAACAAAAAAACAGACCCAGCACTAAGATTGTTCTTAATACCATGTCTGTTCAAATAGCGGGAACTGGATTCGAACCAGCGACACTACGGGTATGAACCGTATGCTCT
>NZ_JAYAZJ010000038.1:0-54566 GCF_037273965.1 Claveliimonas sp.
TGCCTTATAATTCTAACTGCAACGACCTATGTTGCAACTAATTTTTCAATTGACCAGTGATAAACCGATAAAGAATATCGTACCGGGTATCCGTGTCATTCTCATCGTATCCATAGGGCAAATAGACAAAAGCAGGTTTTGTGATAGCAGTATCGTTCCCGGTATAATCCTGACTTTGATAAGTCACCTGAAGACCTGGCCCTGTTGTTCTGCATTTTCAAAATACTCCTCTGGAATCGCTTCTAGATATTCTGTCTGTTTCTGTGATGCTGTAGATGCGTTTCCATTATCATTGCCAATATTATCGTTCGCCCGACCACAGGCCACCATACTGACAGCAATCAAAAGTATCAGGAAAGTTGCCATAAACGAGCGTTTCACTATATAATTACCTCCTCGCATTATATTTGTGTAAAAAGGATTTTCTGTTTCTTTGCTTTTAAATATATTTTGGAGGATGAACCCAAAAAAGTACAATGGCGATTAGTTACTGCACTATATTTAAAGAAGTGCCGATCAGAACAAAGAGCAGAAACATCTGTATCATAAAACAGATATTCCTGCTCTTTTATAGTTATGCTAACGTCTCCGGATCTACTGCCTGGCCGTCGCTCCACACGTGTTCCAGGTTATAGAAAGAACGGTTCTCCTTATCAAAAATATGAACGATAATATCATTATAATCCAGAAGAACCCAGCTTCCGCCTGCCCGTCCTTCTTTCTGTCTTAAGGAAAATCCAGCTTTGTGCATCTTCTCTTCCACACTGTCCACCAAAGCGTTTACCTGGCTGGAACTGTTTCCGGTTGCGATCACGAAATAATCGGCAATGACGGAAACATTGGAAATATCAATGACACGGATCTCACTTCCCTTTTTTTCGTCCAGTGCACGGTATGCAGCAAGGGCCATTTTCTTTGAACTTTCGGTCATATACTACGCCTCCTCCTTTCCCAGATATTTTTTATAATATAAATAAGTCTTTTCTGTCATAGGATCAATGGGGATTCCTCTTGAATTGAGATAAACAAGGGAATCCTTCAAGATACGATAAAGGCATTCATCAATATCTTCAAATGCCAGACGACGGACAACAGCCATGTTTGGAAGTTCCTGACGCCCAGGCTCGATATAGTCCGCAATATAGATGATCTTGTCAAGCAAAGTCATTTCCGGCCGCCCTGTCGTATGACATGCAATTGCATTGATCACCGTTTTATCATCCACATGATATCTTTTCGCTGCAAGAAAAGCGCCCAGCCTTGCATGCAGCAAAGAAGGATTCGCAAGCTCTACCTCCGACACGTGGAGATGATATTTGTCGCACATCCGGATCTTCTTTTCTCCCGGTATACATTTGGCACAGTCGTGAAGCAGTCCGGCTGTCAGTGCCTGCTCCAGGTCACACTCATAACGCATTGCAAGAGCTCCCGCTGTATACATAACGCCGAGAGTGTGCTCATATCTCTCACGATCAAGATGCTTTTTCAGCCTCTTCTGCATTTTGGTGATCGTTTCATTCATTAGTTTCACCTTCTTTATCGTCACTGTCTGTATAACTGATGTTCATCTATATATGCTTCTACCGTCTTAGGGAGAAGTGCACTCACATCCTTTCCCTCACGTATCCATCTGCGGAGTTCATGAGAAGAAACATCCATGACAGGTGTATCCAAAAGCCGGATATCTGCGTCATATTTCCGTCTAAGCCTTCTGATCTTCCCGTTCATGATAGCCCGGCTGTTCTTGTCCCCTCGAAAGGCTGCCAGAATCGTACAGGTTGCGAAAAGACGCTCCGGCGACCTCCACGTTTCAATGGCAAAGAGAGAATCCGCGCCGATGATAAAATAAAAACTGTCTTTTGGATAAAGTTTCGTCAGATGTTCCATCGTTTCATAGGAACAGCTGACACCGCTTCTCTTTATCTCATAATCCTCCAGACGGAAACTTGGATATTCCCTGATTGCCAGAGATACCATCCTGGCCCTCTCTTCGGCTGAAAGCTCAATAGAAGCATTGTCTTTGTGAGGCGGATTTCCATTTGGCATGAACCAGACTTCATCCAGGAAATATTCCCTGCAGGCATAGTCTCCCAGCATCAGATGTCCATTGTGAATGGGATCAAAAGTTCCGCCCATAATTCCGATTTTCATAGGTCTCCTTTACGATGAGTTACATAAAATAATTATGGCAACTCAATCTTTTTCTTTTCGTCTTTTCCTTCTTTATAAAGGACGATCTTCTTTCCGATGACCTGTACCACCTGGGAGCGGGTCCGCTCAGCCAGCACTGCGGCAAGTTCTTTTGGATCATCCGCACAGTTTTGAAGAACACTTATCTTAATGAGCTCCCGGGCTTCAAGCGCTTCGGAAACGGCCTTTGTAAGCTCCGGAGTCATACTGTTTTTCCCAATCTGAAAAATCGGATCCATTGTCATGGCAAGACTTTTCAGATAGGCTCTTTGCTTTGTCGTCATAACAGTCTCCTTCTATTTATAATAATCAAACTGAAGGCCATACATCTTTACTGTATCTCCTTCCTGTATTCCGGCAGCTTCCAGCTCATCCAAAATTCCTGTATCTTTCAGGAATTTCTGGAAAAACTGAAATCCTTTTTCGGAATCCAGATTTGTATATCCCAGCATTTTTTCAATCTTAGGACCTTCCACCACATACATGTCATCCTCTTTGACAACTGTGTAGGGAAGATCTGCATGAATGAGCTCCTCTTCCGGAAAGTATTCCTGCTGGAAGATCACAGGCTGGTCGTCCATTTGATCCAAAAGTGCAGAAACTTCATATAAGAGTTCCTTAATTCCCTCGCCGGTCACGCCGGAAATCGGAAAAACTTTCATGCCTTTTGGCTCAAATTCTTTTTTCAGTCTCTCTACAGGGTCTTCTCCTTCACTGTAGACAGCGTCAATCTTGTTGGCGGCAATGATCTGCGGTCTTGCCGCAATCTCCGGATTATAAGCCGCAAGCTCGGCGTTGATCTTATAAATATCTTCCACAGGATCGCGGCCTTCCGTTCCGGCTGCATCTACCACATGGATGATCAGTTTTGTTCTCTCAATGTGACGCAAGAACTCATGGCCCAGGCCGACACCCTCGGAAGCGCCTTCAATAAGCCCCGGTATATCTGCGATCACAAATCCTTTTGCACCCGGGATATCTACCACACCAAGATTGGGATTTAAGGTTGTAAAATGATAGTTGGCAATCTTGGGGCGCGCATTTGTCACCCTGGAAAGGAAGGTGGATTTTCCCACGTTCGGAAATCCTACCAGTCCTACATCTGCAATCACCTTAAGTTCCAGATTGACCCAAAGTTCCTGTGCAGGCTGTCCGGGCTGTGCGTATTTGGGAATCTGCATCGTAGCTGTCGCAAAATGCTGGTTGCCAAGTCCGCCTTTTCCGCCTTTCAAAATGATCTGACGGCGGTTCTCACCGGACATATCGGCGATGACCTTACCGGATTCAGCCTCTTTTATAACAGTTCCCTCCGGCACTCTTAACACAATATCATCGGCATCAGCGCCGTGACACTTCCTTTTCCCTCCCGGTTCGCCATCCTTTGCTGCAAATTTTTTTCTATGGCGGTAATCCTGAAGGGTATTAAGCCCTTCATCTACCTCAAAGATCACATCCCCGCCACGTCCGCCGTCACCGCCGTCCGGTCCTCCGTTGGGAACATACAGTTCACGGCGGAAACTGACGTGTCCATCTCCTCCTTTGCCGGAGCGGATGAATATTTTTGCTCTGTCTGCAAACATGTTTTGTCTCCTCAAATTAGAATAAATGAAAAGGAACCTTGTTCCCTGCATTACCAATATTACAAAAAGGCCCTGCCGCATTCAAAACGGCAGGGTCATACCATCGATGATTACTGTGCTACCGGATAGATAGAAACCTGTTTCTTATCTCTTCCTTTTCTTTCAAATCTGACAACACCATCTACTAAAGCGAACAGTGTGTCATCTCCACCGCGTCCTACATTGACACCCGGATGGATCTTTGTACCGCGCTGTCTGTAAAGGATGTTTCCAGCTTTTACAAACTGTCCGTCAGCTCTTTTAGCACCTAATCTCTTAGACTCGGAGTCACGTCCGTTCTTTGTAGAACCTACCCCTTTTTTATGAGCGAAAAACTGAAGGTTTAATTTCATCATGGTCTTTACACCTCCTCAAATCTTACCTGAATATATTCTGAATAGTTTTCATCGTCTGCCATGTCTGTAAGACCAAGAATCATGGCTTTTAAAAGCAGTGACGCTTCCCTGGAAGGTCTGCCGTTAAGCCGGTAGTCGATCAGTCCCTCCATATCATCAGATACGAGGGAGGTTTTATCACTGGCAAATGCTTCAATCGCATTGACGGTATTGATCATCAGAACGGAAGCCGCTGCACAGACAATATCCTGTCCTTCTTCGCTGAAGCCCGCATGCCCTCTTGCCAGGAAACCCGAACACTCTTCTTTTTCATTACGATAAATCGTCACCTGGATCATAAAATTCCTCCAGGAAGATTAAGCATTGATCTTTTCAATCTTAACTGCTGTGTACTGCTGTCTGTGACCGTTTTTCTTGTGATAACCGGTTTTTCTCTTATACTTGTAAACAATAACTTTTTTAGCTTTTCCGTTTTCTACTACGGACGCCTCAACAGTTGCACCTGCTACAGTAGGATTTCCGATCTTCAGTTCGTTATCGCTTACTGCAAGCACCTGGTCAAATGTATAAGTCTCTCCAGCTTCCACACCAAGTTTTTCTACTTTAATGATATCGCCTTCGGCTACTTTGTACTGTTTACCACCTGTTGCTATAATCGCGTACATATGGCACCTCCTATTATCATTACTCGCCAGCTTCGGTGGCATATCCGTATCTGGACAGCACTTTAAAACCCCGCTGTGCGGCATACTATTAAAGTGTAGCATAAAGCATTTATAAAATCAAGAGTTTTTGTACAAATAATTACCCGAATTATTACAAAAGCGGTATCTGATGCGCCTCTGCATCTGCCACCATCTCATCCGGCCAGATGGAGGACTGTACCTCTCCGATATGTGCTTTTCTAAGGCAGTACATACAGATACGGGACTGACCGATTCCGCCTCCTATCGTATAGGGAAGCTCCCCTGCAAGCAGAGCTTTCTGGAAGGCAAGATTTGCGCGGTCTTCACATCCGGCTGCCTTAAGCTGACTTTTGAGCGCTTCCTCATCTACACGGATCCCCATGGAAGAAAGCTCCAGGGCAATGTCAAGTACCGGATAATAGACAATGATATCTCCGTTCAGTTCCCAATCATCATAGTCCGGCGCCCGTCCGTCATGCTTCTCGCCTGAAGCAAGCGTTTTTCCGATCTGGGCGATAAATACTGCTTTTTTTGCTCTGGCAATTGCCTTTTCTCTCTCCTTTGGTGTAAGGTCCGGATACATATCTTCCAGCTCCTGTGAGGTGATAAAGAAGATCTCATCCGGAAGAAGAGGCTCGATATAGTTATATCTTCTTGACATATAGGCCTCTGTATCCTTCAATGCCTCATATACTTTACGGACAGTATACTGAAGTGTCTCCATGTTTCTTTCCTCTTTGGAAATAACCTTCTCCCAGTCCCACTGATCCACATAAATAGAATGAATGTTGTCTGTATCCTCATCCCGGCGGATGGCATTCATATCTGTATAAAGCCCTTCTCCGGAATGGAATCCGTAGCGCTTCAGAGCGTATCTTTTCCACTTTGCAAGGGAATGTACGATCTCTGCCACATCATCATCCTGTTCTTTGATACCGAATGCAACCGGCCGTTCCACCCCGTTAAGATTATCATTAAGTCCGGTGGCCGGTTTAACAAACAGAGGGGCGGATACTCTCGTCAAATGCAAAGACTTGGCAAGAGAACGTTCAAAATGGTCTTTCACTTCTTTGATGGCAACCTCTGTCTCTCTTATAGTAAGCGGGGAAGAATATCCCTCTGGTTTGATCAGACTGCTCATATGTATTCTCTCCTTTTTTTGTAATTTTCATCTGTTTCCGGAAGCAGTGCAATGGAAAAATCAGGACATTCCAAGAAGCTTTCTTGCATTTCCTCTGGCAATCGCTTCCTTTTCCTCATCAGACAGCGGAAGATTCCTGAAATATTCTGCAAATTCTTTCTGTCCTCCCCATGGGGAATCTGTTGCAAAAAGAATCCTGTCTGCACCGTGGGCACGCACGATACGTACAAACTGCTCTTCCGGTATGTGTCCAAAGACAGCCGCCGTATCCATCCATATATTTTCTCCTGTAAGATACGCTTCCACCTCATCCCACATCATAAAGCCGCCCATATGCGCAAGCACCAGCTTTTGGGGCTGTACATCCCGAATAACATCAAGCGCTTTTTGGGGAGGACAGTGGATGCAGTCCGGATATCCCGGATCAAATCCTGCATGCACACTGACGATCAAATCCAGCTCTGAAGCATAGCTGATGATCCGCTTATAGCGTATATCGTCAATAAAAGTCTCCTGGTAGTCGGGATGAAGTTTGATGCCCTTAAACCCCATATGTTTCAATTCTTTCAGCTTCTCTTTGTAATCCTCATTATCAGGATGGATTCCTCCAAAAGATAAAAGGGATCCTTCCTGAAACTGCATGGCAAACCGATTAATAGACTGAAATTGTGACGGTTTTGTTACTACCGGAAGAATGACAGACATTTCCAGTCCTGCCTCTTTTGTTGAAGCTGAAAGTCCCGGGGCGGTTCCGTCCGTGTAAGGATCAATATGACATCTTGATGCCAGGAATTTCAGTGTTTTCTCTGCAATTTTTTCAGGGAAAATATGTGTATGAAAATCAATCACAACAAATCGCCTCCCTGCATCATCATCTGGCTGTAACAGTAGCTGATGATATCTCTTCTTGTAATAATTCCGATAAAGTTTTCCTGATCATCTACTACAGGGACAAAATTCTGCTCCATAGCCCTGCCTATCATATCTTCCATTCTTGACTCGGCGCTGACACTTTGATAGTCAAAGCGGCGCGCCACTTTCATAATGCTTATATTTTCCGCATCACGAATACTGGAAAGCCCTCTTTTCTTAATATCCCACAAAAGGTCTCCTTCTGTAATGGATCCTACATATTTGCCATAACGGTTCAAAATAGGCACACAGGAATATTTGTGATGTTCCATGATTTCCAGCGCCTGCCGCATCGTATGATAATCATATATGTAAGCAATCTCTGCTTTCGGCTTCAGAAAAAATAATATGTTTTTCATTTCTTCTCTGTTTCTACTCCTTTAACGCTTAAATCTGAGTGGTAACGAAAATATCATAAATAGCCCGTATTGCTGCATCAAAATCATGATTGCGGACTCCGATTATAATATTAAGCTCACTGGACCCCTGATCGATCATTTTGACATTGACATTGGCATGGGCCAGGGCAGAAAAGATGCGCCCCGAGGTTCCTCTTGTTGCTTTCATGCCTCTTCCCACAACAGCGATCAAAGCAAGATCTGATTCCAGTTCTACCAGATCCGGTTCCACTGCCCTGTGAATGCCGGCAATGACTTTCTGTTCTTTTTCCTCAAACTCATCCTGGTGTACGAAAACTGTCAGGGTATCAATCCCTGAAGGCATATGTTCAATGGAAATATCATTCTCTGCAAAGACGCCGAGCACTTTGTGGCAGAATCCCACCTGCCCGTTCATCATGGCTTTTTCTATTGTGATGGAAGCAAAATCTCTTTTTCCGGCAATGCCAGTGATAGTAAAGCGCGGAGTACGGCAGGTTGCCTCCACGATCAGAGTCCCCTTATCTTCCGGGGCATTGGTATTCCTGATATTAATAGGGATTCCTTCGCCGCGTACCGGAAAAATAGCGTCCTCGTGGAGCACAGTAGCTCCCATGTAGGAAAGCTCGCGAAGCTCACGGTAGGTAATCACATCAATGGCTTTAGGGTTTTTAACAATACCCGGATCCGCCACAAGAAATCCGGAAACATCTGTCCAGTTTTCATAAAGATCCGCATGTACCGCTTTTGCTACAATAGATCCTGTCACATCGGATCCGCCTCTGGAGAAGGTTTTGATCTTTCCGTTGGGAAGGGCTCCGTAAAATCCCGGAATAACTGCTCCTTCACCGGAAGATAGCCTCTCTGAAAGAACACGGTTTGTCTTTCTTGCGTCAAAATTGCCGGATTCCTTAAAGAAAATCACTTCTGCCGCATCAATAAATTCATATCCCAGATATTCTGCCATCACAAGACCATTTAAATACTCTCCACGCGATGCGGCATAATCACGTCCGATCTTCCGGCTGAAGTTTTCACGGATCACACGAAATTCCGGTTCCAGATCCAGGTGAAGTCCCAGACCGCTGATAATCTCATCATACCTCTCCTTGATGGCCTGCAGCAAAGCCTCAAATTCCTCTTCCTGTTCTTCTTCCTCCCGAAGTGCCAGAAGATAACAGCTGTACAGCATATCTGTCACCTTGGTGTCTCCTGCAAAACGTTTCCCCGGCGCCGAGGGGACAACATATCGCCTTGTATCATCCTGCCGGATGATATATCCTACTTTTTTAAACTGTTCGGCACTTGCCAGAGAGCTGCCGCCAAATTTTACAACTTTCTTCATCAGTTAAGTCTCCTTTGTCTTGTCCTTGCTTCTCAGATATTCCAGTATATGATATGGGGTTTCCGAAGTAAACACCGCCCCATTCAGCCCTATATCCAACGCCGCCTTCACATTTTCCTCGCGGTCATCCAGGAAAAGAGCGTTGTACGGAGAAATAGAATATGTCTCCAACAGGAGCCTGTATATATGTCTGTCCGGTTTAATACATCCCGCCTTGTAAGAAAAAATCCCTCCGTCAAAAATATCCAGAAAGCCCATCAGATGTTTCGTAGCATAATAGAGGTGTTCTGAATAATTGGAAAGATAGAAAAGCCGGTATCCCTGCCTTTTCAATCCTTCCGTCAGTTCCGTTGTATAGGGAAGAGGACGGATCATATGGGAAAGTCCGTCAAAAACCTGCCGGATTTCCTTCTCATATCCCGGAGCATTTTCCAGAAAAAGCTCTTCCCACTGCCGGGAAGTAATCCCGCCCTGATCGCCCCTTTCCCAATCTTCATTCAGGAACACTGCCTCTGCAATGATCCGAAAGACCTCCGGCGAGAAATCAAATTCCTGAAGATAGCTCCTCCAGTCATAGGCAAGAAGTACATTTCCGATATCAAAAATTATGGTATCTGTCCTTTTCAGAACAGATACAATATCTTCTCCTCTATTTGTGATCTTGACACTTTCCATTTTTTATCTCCGCTGTCCTTGGTTTTTAAACTGTAACATCGGCAAATTCAGCCGAAGTTACTTTTTTCAGATCCAGCGGAGAAAGCCGAAGCTGCATTCCCAGCTTACCGCCGCTGATATAGATCCATTCCATTTCCTGTGCCTCCCTTTGTATGACAGTTGGAAACGGTTTCTTCATACCTATTGAGGTACATCCTCCCCGCACATAACCAGTTACTTTGGTAAGCTCTTTTAAAGGAAGCATTTCCAGAGACTTTTCATGTACCGCGCGGGCTGCTTTTTTCAGATCAATTTCTCTGGCAATTGGAATGACAAAAACATAATGACCACCTGTCTTTCCAATCGTAACCAGTGTTTTAAACACCTGTTCATGGGGAAGCCCCAGCTGGTCAGCCACATGGATTCCGTCTGTAAATTCGCTGCATTCATAAGTCTGATATGTATAAGAGACTTTTTCCCTGTCAAGAATGCGCATCGCATTTGTCTTTAACTCTTTTTTACCCATAACTCCTCCAGTTTCCTATCATACCACTAATTCCGTGCTTTGCGCAAGTATCAGCTTATACAATGTCTGTCCCAAGAGATTCCAGCGTACAGAAACGGCTTTCCTGACTGCCCGGATTCTTTGCATACAATTCCAGTCTGTGAAAATGGAGCTTTTCTTTCTTGTCATGCCCGCTCTTTTCATAGAAAGCATCCATGACAAGATCCGGCTTCAGATTTGCTTCACTTCCGGCAGCCAGTTTCAGGTACATGCCCTGCTCTCTGAGCTCCATCTGATAGATCAAAGGCCGGATATCTGTCTCTTTCTCACTGCGCTTTGTTTTCTTCATGATCAGAATTTCCGGACTGTCAAGGAAAGTTTTCAGCTCATTTTTCCAGAAATCCGGGAATCCTTGTCCTTTACTGTCGCTTTCTTTGACCGTCACAAGATAATCTGCCGCCGCAACAATGGTCATGCCGCTGCTTTTCTTATCCTCCGCGATCTGACGAAAGCTTAAAACTTCAATTCCTTCTGCCATTACCTGATTTAACGCCTGTAATGCCTCTGAAGAAGAAATCTCTCCTGCCAGCTCAATATCCATGTATTCTGCGTCGCTGGTAAGCCCAATCCCCAACGGCTGTGCAAAAGACATGATCATATGGGGACTGTATCCGCCTGTAAAAGCAATGGGAATTTGTGCCCTTCTCATCGCTTTCTGAAAAAAACGCATTACATCCAGATGTCCGATAAAACGCATAATGCCGTATTTACGGAATTTAATTCTTACCTTCAACACAGACACCTCCTTTCCATTTTGCCACACCGCATCCGGAACATTGCTGGCGGCAGTTTGGAGTGACTTCTCCTTTCATAGCATGTTCCCACTCTCGTTTTAAAAACTCTTTTGTCACGCCGATATCAATAAAATCCCAGGGGAAAAGCTCGTCCAGGGAGCGTTCCCTCTCATTATAAAAAGCAATATCCAGCCCGTTGTCCTCAAAAGCTTTCAGCCATTTTTCATAATCAAAATGTTCTGTCCAGGCATCGTAAATGCACCCCATCTGATAGGCAGTCATAATGACATCCGCAACCCTTCTGTCTCCTCTGGCAAGAACGCCTTCCAGAACAGTCACTTCCGCATCGTGCCAATTGTATTTCAGACTTTTACGGTTCAGCTGATTCTGGAACGCATGTTTTACAATTGCCGCCCTGGCAATATATTCTTCATTCTTATACATCTTAGCCCACTGAAACGGAGTAAAAGGTTTGGGAATGAAGAAAGAAGAACTGGCCGTAATCTGACATTTTCCATTTCTTTGTTCCTTGGGAATCTCATAGTAACGCCTTGCCACCTTGTCTGCAAGAACAGCAATAGCTTCCATATCTTCCTGTGTTTCGGTTGGAAGCCCCAGCATAAAGTAAAGCTTTACTTTATTCCATCCTCCTTCAAATGCCGCTCCTGCTCCTTCCAGAATATCTTCCTCTGTCAGCCCTTTGTTAATGACATTGCGCATACGCTGAGAGCCTGCCTCCGGTGCGAAGGTAAGACTGCTTTTACGAATATCCTGTACTTTGCTCATTACATCCAAAGAGAACGCGTCTATTCTAAGCGATGGAAGAGAAATATTGATTCCCGCATCCTTAAATTCTTCAATCAGAAAAGTAACAATTTCTTTTAATTGGCTGTAATCGCTGGAACTTAACGAACTTAATGAAATCTCCTCATGTCCCGTATTTTTCAGCATTTTCCATGCATATTCTTTTAAATCTTCTACGTTTCTCTCCCGGGTAGGACGGTAAAGCATTCCGGCCTGACAGAAACGGCACCCCCGGATACAGCCCCTCTGGATCTCCAGCACAACCCGATCCTGGGTCACTTTGATAAAAGGAACTACCGGAGCTTCCGGATATGTTGTTTCCTCCATATCCATCACAACCTGTTTCTTTATGGTTACCGGTGCACAGGAACGGTCAGGAGTAAAGGAAGCAAGAGTTCCGTCCTCATGATAGGAAACGGTATAGAAAGCAGGCACATAAATCCCCTCTACACTTGCCGCCATCTCAAGAAAATCCATGCGGCTTCCGCCTCTTTTCTTATTCTCTTTATAAAGATCCAGAAGCTGCCGGTATACCGTCTCGCCCTCACCGATATAGAAAAGGTCGAAGAATGGCGCAAGAGGCTCCGGATTGTAGGCACAGGGGCCTCCTCCTATGACAATTGGGTCCTCCTCTGTCCGTTCCAAAGAACGCAGCGGAATATGACTAAGATCCAGTACCTGAAGAATGTTTGTGTAACACATTTCGTACTGGATCGTAATGCCCAGGAAATCAAAATCCCGGATAGGATCCTGGGATTCCAGCGCAAAAAGAGGAATGTCCTCCCGGCGCATGATCCCATCTAAGTCCACCCAGGGGGAATATACCCGTTCACACCACACATCTTCCATCCGATTAAACATATCATAAAGAATCTGGATGCCCAGGTGAGACATTCCAATTTCGTAAACGTCGGGGAAGCACATGGCAAAGCGGACTTCCACTTTATCTTTATCCTTCATCACAGAATTAACCTCACCGCCAATGTAACGGGCCGGCTTCTCGATTTTCAATAATATTTCATCATCTAATGCTAATTTTCTCATATATACTCCTGTTTTTTTTGTTTTTCTAAAGGTCTTTTATACCTTGTAAACAATTAGTAGTGTAACGTATTATGGAAATAATATCAACATTTTATAGATAACAGTTAACGTTTGAATCCATAAACTTCCGGGGTTAGAACAGTAAAAAGGGACGCCTGTATACCCTACTGCCAAAACAAGTAGAGCAATACAGACGTCCCAAATTATCATTCCTGTCTTTCTTTTATGAACAGGAACGGATTAACTGCTGCGCCCGTTCATAATCTTCCTTGGAAACAAACAATTCATAAGTAGTTTGCCGCTCTCCGTTTGTTCCATAACTGCCCTGTCCGGTTATAAACAGAAGAGCGCCAAAATCTCTTAAACTGCTTCCCGATCTTATTTTTTCCCGATAAGGAATCCCCTGCTCATCCAGCTGGTATTTCAACTGCAGAATCTGATCCAGAGAATCTGTCTTGATCAGGCAAGTGTCATATTTCATACGACCTCCTCCTTTGTCCCATTCTCTCTCTTTATAAGAGTATATACGATCCATAAAGAAAGAAAAACAAAATAATATATTTATTATACTCTCAATGTATCAAAAAACAAAGAAAAACACAAGAATTATCTGACACTTTCCGCCAGATCCATCCACACATCCTGCACCTGTGTCTCTTCCTCCACCGCCGAAACGATCTGATCTGTACTGACCTGTGCAATATCGATATCTTGATTGTCCATCAAAACAAATGCCATAAAAAGTAAAATGCAAAGAACAGTCCTGACGCCGAATGTTTCTGTGTTTTCTGCCCCGTCCTCCTCATATATTTTATGATATGCAGCCCGGTATCTGGGATGAATGGCAGGTACTTCTCTGTCTCCATAAAGACTCCTGGTCCTGTCAAGAAGCTCTTTTCTCCGCCTTGCGCTCTCTCCTCTTTCCAATCTGTCTGCCTCCGTTTCCCTATTTGGTTCCGTTCCTCTTTTGTTCATATTTATGCGGGCAGAGGCATGTTTAGAATCATCCGAACAAGCAATAAGGAGACAGGATAATCTTCATCTCCTGTCCCCTTATAAAAGAATTACCGATCCGCTAATTCCCTTACAATATCTTCCCAGCTAATACCTCTTTCCACCATCAGCACCATAGCATGATAGAGAAAATCGGCCATTTCATATTTGATCTCTTCCGGATTTGGGTTCTTGGCGGCAATAATGATCTCAGTTGCTTCTTCTCCCACTTTTTTAAGGATCTTGTCAATTCCCTTTTCAAACAGATAATTGGTGTAAGATCCTTCCTTCGGATGTTCCCGTCGGTCCACAATGGTCTGATATACACTTTCAAATACCTGAAGAGGATTCGTTTCATCATAATCTGAACCGACAAGCGGTTGAAAGAAGCAAGTAGGATTACCGGTATGGCAGGCTGCCCCTACCTGATCCACTTTGGCAAGCAATGTATCTTTGTCACAGTCAATCGTAAGCGAACGGACGTACTGGAAATGCCCGCTTGTCTCTCCTTTCACCCACAGACATTGCCTGCTTCTGCTAAAATAAGTCATTCGCCCTGTCTTGATAGTCTGATCAAAGGATTCCTCATTCATATAGGCCATCATCAGCACTTCCTGAGTCTTATAATGCTGCACAATGACCGGAATCAAACCTTTCTCATCTGTTTTAAATTCTGAGAAATCCATAATACTCTCAAAGGTAGTCATCTGGATATCTTCCTGCTCACATCGATTTTTAAATTCTGCAAAATCCATATCTGTCTGACTGACATACTTCCCTGACAATCCCCGTACGCCGGAACATTTCAATATTTTGAAAAGTTCAGGTTCCTCCATGGTATCCGTCACCACTACGCAGGGAATGTCCGTAACATTAACAACAGAATCCAGATCCAGACGATGCATGAAGATAATCTCGCTGGCATACTCATTGATAATGTGCTGGTGTTTAAACAGCGCATCGAAATCATTCAGAGAGACTGCAAGCTTTTCTTTGCCGAACCGCTTTGCCACATCTTCAATCAGCTTCTGATTGTCAGATTTGGAAAAATTCAGCATGGCTCTTTTTGCTCCGGCGTAGAGGATTTTCTTTACATCCTCCTGCCGTTTGATATTTCCGCCCGCCACCATGGGAATACGGATGATGCGGTTGATTTTTTTCATCAGGTCAATGGCCTCGTCGTGCTCTTCATCTGATTCAGACAGATCAAATACAAGCAGCTCATCTGCTCCGTGTTCGCTGTAATACCGGGCAAGTGAGAGGACGTCCTCACTTAAAACCGTGCGGTCGTCGAACCATTTTACTGCCTTCCCGGAATCTATAAAAATACATGGTATGACTCTTTTATAACTCATTTATCTTATCCCTCCTTCGTTATGCAAGGGTTCCTTTCGTTGTCCAGGCGCCTTCAATGCGCTCTTCTTTTCTAACCGCCTGCAAAAGCGCTCTTCCGAAACCTTTAAACAGCGCTTCAGCAATATGATGATTGTTGCCGCCGTCCAGCATCTTTAAGTGCAGGTTCATCTTTGCACTGTAAGAGACGGCATAGAAAAATTCACGGATCATTTCCGTATCAAGATCCCCGATCCTTCCCGGCGTAAATGACGCGTCAAAATTCAGATAAGGACGTCCCGACAGATCCACTGCGCAGAGGATCAGTGTTTCATCCATAGGCAGCATAAAATTCCCATAACGGCAAATACCTGCCTTATCGCCAAGTGCCTGAATGATGGCAGTCCCAAGGACAATCCCTGTATCCTCCACCGTATGATGGCAGTCCACCTCAAGATCTCCTTTTGCACGCACAGTAAGATCAAAAAGCCCGTGACGCGCAAATCCATCCAGCATGTGGTCGAAAAATCCGATACCGGTCTGAATATCTGTTTTTCCGGTGCCGTCCAGATTCAAGATGATCTCAATATCTGTTTCTTTTGTAGTTCGTTTTACTGACGCTGTCCTCTCCATATTTACCCCTCCTGCTCTTCAAAGCGGACCTTGATGGAATTTGCGTGTGCAGTAAGGTGCTCCGCCTCGGCAAATGCCTCAATTTTTGTGTGGATCTTTTCCAGCGCTTCCCTGGAATATCCGATAATACTGGACTTTTTAATAAAGTCATCTACAGACAATGGAGAGAAAAAGCGGGCGGTACCGTTGGTAGGAAGTACATGGTTCGGCCCTGCAAAATAATCTCCCAAAGGTTCACTTGCATATTCTCCTATGAAAATAGCTCCTGCATTGCGTATTTTCGTCATTACATTGTAGGGATCCTTTGTCTGAATCTCCAGATGCTCGGACGCAATTTCGTTTGCGATATCTATGGCATCCTCCATAGTTTCCGCCACAAGGATATACCCATAGTTGTCCAGGGATTTCCGGATGATCTCGCTTCTTGAAAGTGTTTCAAGAAAGCGGTCCACTTCTTCTGATACCTTTTCTGCCAGCGTTTCACTGGTAGTTACCAGTATGGCGGACGCCAGCTCATCATGCTCTGCCTGGGACAGAAGATCTGCCGCTACATACCGCGGATTTGCTGTCTCATCGGCAATAACCAGGATTTCACTTGGTCCTGCCACAGCATCAATGCTGACATGACCGTAAACTGCTTTCTTAGCCAATGCCACATAGATGTTTCCCGGTCCTACGATCTTATCTACTCTTTTAATACTTTCCGTTCCGTATGCCAAAGCTCCGATTGCCTGTGCTCCGCCTGCTTTATAGATCACATCCACTCCTGCTTCATGTGCTGCAACCAAAGTGGTAGGCGTTACTTTTCCGTCTTTCCCCGGGGGAGTAGTCATGACAATCTCATCCACTCCTGCCACTTTCGCCGGAATCACATTCATAAGCACAGAGGAAGGATAAGCGGCTTTCCCGCCCGGCACATAGACGCCGACTCTCTGAAGCGGCGTAACTTTTTGTCCCAGAATGGTTCCGTCGCTTTTGCTGTCAAACCAGCTGTACTGTTTCTGTTTCTCATGATAGACCCGGATATTTTCCATGGCCTCCCGGATAATGTCCACAAGGCCGCTGTCTATTTGTTCATAAGCCTCCCGGATTTCTTCTTCTGTGACCCTGATATTGTTCTTATCTATCTTAGCATGGTCAAACTCCTCTGTATAGGCAAACAGGGCATTGTCCCCCTCTTCTTTTATACGGCTTAGGATCTTTGCAACCCCTTCTTCATATTGTCCGTACTGATTGGGGCTTCGTTTTAAAAGATCCTCCAGCAGATTTTTCTTGGAACGGCTGTCCAGCTTCTGTATTCTCATCTTTCTTCATCCCTTTCTATATTACCGTACGCAGTCTGGATATCAGATCCTTGATCCGGTCACTTTCCATTCTCATACTGACAGGATTTACGATCATCCGCGCCGAGAGCGGACATACTTCCTCCAGAACAGTAAGTCCGTTTTCCCTCAGAGTGGATCCTGTTTCCACAATATCTACAATAACCTCTGCAAGACCTACAATAGGCGCCAGCTCAATAGAGCCGTTCAGCTTAATGATCTCCACAGTCTGGTGCTTGGTATTATAAAAGTAATCCTTCGCAATATTGGGATATTTGGTAGCGACCCGGATCCGTTCATGATGCAAAAGAAGGGGAGCGGCGCTTTTGGGCCCGCACACACACATCCTGCAGGTGCCGTATCCCAGATCCAGTACTTCATGAACCTTCCGCCCTTCCTCCAGAATCGTATCCTTCCCTACGATTCCAATATCAGCCGCGCCGTATTCCACATAAGTAGGCACATCCGGACCCTTTGAAAGGAAAAACCGGAGTTTCAAATCCTCGTTGACAAAAATCAGTTTCCTGGAATCTTTGTTTTTCATTTCCTCGCAGGTGACACCGATTTTTTCGAATATTTCCAGCGTCTGTTTTGCAAGACGCCCCTTTCCGAGAGCAAATGTCAAGTATCTCATGATGTATTTTACTCCTTCGTATTTATCGTTTTTGTTTCACCGGTAACCAGGTTGAACATTTGGATCTGATCATCTTCCTGAATATAAATCATGTTTCCGGCATAATATTCTTTTCCGTACTGCATATAATCTTCCAGCGTCTTGTCAGGCGCCTTTCGCAGCAGCTCTGTATTTTTACATTTTTCCCGGAAGTCGCTGGCAATACGAATTGCCTTTTTTTCCATTCCTTTATCATACAGGATCAAAGTATTTTTGCGGGAATAGGTGATACGGATATGCTGTCTTGTCAGAGCGCTCATCAACTCATCGATAACAAGGGCAAAACCGATGGACGGGGATTCCTTGCCGAATTTTTCCAACAGATGGTCATAACGGCCGCCTTTGACTACTGCATCCCCTGTTCCAAACGTATATCCTCGGAAAATAATTCCGGTATAGTATCCATAAGTTCCGCTCATGCTGAAATCAAACTGAATATATTGCTCCGCACCATAGTATTTCAACATGTCATAAATCTGTTCCAGGCGGCGCACCGCCTTGATCCCTTTGGAATTTGGCGCAAAGTTCCTTGCCTGTGCAAGTATTTCCACACCGCCGTACAAATCGCCCAGCGCCACCAAAGCCTCCTTGGAACTCCGTTTCACCTGAATGCCGTCAAGATATTCCTCCAGGCCGAAATAATTCCGGTTATTGATCAGTTCCCGGACTCTCTCTTCTTCTTCCTCGTTGAGGGCAGCGTCTTCAATCAGGCTCTGAAAGAAATCCACATTCCCCACACTCAGCTGAAAATCCCGCAGTCCGATAGTCGTCAGACAATCTGCCACCATGGCCAGCATTTCCGCATCCGCCTCAATGGAATCCACTCCGATGAGCTCCGCCCCCATCTGGGTATTTTCACGGAGCCGCCCCTGATAGCTGGAATGGTTTACAAAAGTATTCCCTGTATAGCACAGCCGGATCGGAATATCCTCATCTTTAAATAAAGTAGCTGCCGCTCTTGCAATAGAAGGCGTAATATCCGGCCTTAAAACAAGGGTGTTTCCTTCTTTATCAAAAAATTTATACAACTCTCTGGAAGGGATCGTACCGATCTCTTTACGAAAAACATCAAAATATTCAAAGGTAGGTGTCTGAATGTCATGATAGCCATACAGCTGGAGCACTTTATGAAGGCGGTTCTCCAAAGAAAGTTTCTTGCCGCATTCAATATTGCAAATATCCCGTACACCCTCCGGTGTATGTAATTGTTGTTCCATATAATGTGTATCCTCCCTTGGCACTTTATCATGCTAATACGTTAAAACCTTATTGAATTATACGCATTTTACGTTTACTTGTCAAGAGAATCGCGAATGTCAAGATCCAGATTCATATAATCCAAATAAGGGATATAGTAATTTTGTTTCAGGTTTATAAAGAAACGGGGATCCAGCTCTTCCATTCGGAAACTTTTGCGTCCCCCTTCCATGGAACGGTTCCAGAATTGTTTCAATTCCTCAAATCTCATATAGTAGGCAGTTCCCTCTCCCGTATAGTAGATCAGGAGGAAGGCAATCCCGCCCTGGCGCTCAAATTGTTCCATGAAAACGACCTGGTGTTCATGAATATTCTGAATAGGAAACGTGCTTCCGGCACATTCCTTTGCATCAAAACATACCGGTATCCCCTGTACCGCACCGATATAATCCACTGTACTTCGCTGTTCAAAATAGGCAAGGGTAATCTGTCGGTGCTCCTTATCCATGCGCACCGGAGTAATAGGAGTAGGTATTTTCTGGATCAAAGCCAGATTCTTCTCCAGATACTGCTCATTTGTGCGGTTGATCAATTCCTCCAGTGTAGAACCTCTAAGTCCTCTTGTATTCCATGTCCCCATGTGTGTTCGCTCTTTCTCCGTTATTTCTTTCTTTTAAGCCAGCCCTTCCTCTTTTAAGATTTTTTCAAAAACAGGCGGAATCGGCGCTTCAAATATCTGCTTGGACAAATGGTCCAGTCTTCCCTCCATCTGCGGAAATTCCAGACGGCAGGCATGGAGCAGCTGGGAATCCAGTCCATATTTTCTGCGGTACTCCTCATTTACTTTCCGGCTTCCATATTTATAATCTCCAATGAGGGGATGACCAATGGAAGCAAGGTGGGCCCGGATCTGATGAGGGCGCCCGGTAATAAGATGTACTTCCAGATAAGTGGCGCCATCTGTCATGGAAAGAGGCCGGTAAGATGTCTCGATCCATGCATCTCCCTCTTTGAGAGGCCTCTCACTGATCGTCACTTTATTTGTCCGTTCATCCTTTGAGAGATATCCTTTTATATGATCTCCTGTCCCTATTTTTCCGGATACAATGCATCGGTAATATTTTTTCAGATCCCGCTCTTTAAAAAGGCGGCTTAGAACCTGAAGTCCTGCAAGGCTCTTTCCGGCGGCGATCAGGCCGCTTGTATTGCGGTCAAGACGGTTGCAGACAGAAGGACGAAATGTTCGGAGATCCTCTTTGGAAAGTGCCCCTGTACTCAAAAGGTATCTAAGAATCCACTCCACCAGAGATTCCTCTTTTGTGTCTGCTCTCTGGGACAGGATACCCGCCGGCTTGTTGATCAGCAAAATATCCTTATCTTCATAGATGATCTGGCTTTTCTCTAATGTTCCTTTCTTTTGAGAAAGCTTTTTTTCCATGAGTTCTTCTGCTTCAGAAAATCCCCGGATCGTCTCCTCGGCCAGGAAAAGGCGTACCTGATCACCAATGGCCAGTTTCTCGTTTCCTGACGCTTTTTTCCCGTTAAGTACAATATTTTTTTTACGCAGCATTTTATAGAAAAAGCTCTTGGGCGCCTTTTTCATATATTTAGCCAGAAATTTATCCAGTCTCTGCCCCGCCTCATTTTCGCCAATGACAATTTCTCTCATATATTCTTTATCCTCTGCATCTTTTTTGCTACATGGAAATATTTAAAATAATCCTGCGTATTTTCCTTTCCCGCTTCCTGCGGTCCTCCTTTTCAACCTGCGCAATATTATTGAGGCCCTCCACCCGTGCGAGAAAGGGAGTGTAATCATTTAATATCTTTACGGTGATTTTTGACATTCTGTTTTCTTCCAGAATATTTTTGATATGCTTTGCTGCTTCTTCCGGATCTGTCTTTTTATCCGGTGCATAGCCGAACACGGTATTACCGGCAATCACAACTGCTGTCACGGGCATAATCTTTTCCCTGCTTGTAAGGACCATATCATAAGCTGTTGTAAGAAGAGAAGCCTTATCTTCTATCTCATCTACAATTTCCGGATCTATGGTCCGGTAAGGCAGGATCGTGATCAGTCCCACCAGCATTTTACATGCCGGCAGGCACCCTACGATCGCTACTACAGTCAGAAGATTCAATCTTGTGCCCGTCTGCATAATGCCAAGAACTAAAAGAGCAATGACCACTGCAAATTCCAGCACAGTCATAAGAAGCAGCTTCTGCTTCCTGGCGCGGATATATCCGGGCTGTCCTTTTTCTATTTTCATCTTACATTGTACTCCTTGTTATTCATTCTGTTCATAAACCAGTCCGTCACGCGGTCCGGTGACAGACGCACGGCCAGTTTTGCCCCTTTCATGGCTGCTCCGTAAATGGAAATACTGCGCCTGCGCCGCACATCCAGCAGGGCTTTCCGCACAACCTGCTCCGGCTTTGCCATCAGCTTTTGTTTGGCAGGAATCTTAAGAGTACCCGCCGTATCAAAGAAATTCGTATCTACCGGTCCAGGGCACACGGCCGTCACAAAAATCCCGTTCTCTGCAAGTTCCTTGCCCAAAGCCCGGCTGTAGTTTAATACATATGCCTTTGTCGCTGCATACACAGCAGCTCCCGGCTGCGGGGCGAAAGCTGCCGCCGAAGCAAGATTTACAATACGGCTTCCTCCTGACATGAAAGGAATACACTGGCTTGTCAGCCGTGTCAGTGCCTGACAGTTCAGCTGGATCATATCTGTAAGTATCTTCACATCTGTCGCCATGACCGATGCATTTTTCCCAAATCCTGCCGCATTGACAAGAATACGGATATCCGGCTTCAGTGCCTCCATATCTCTCTGCAGATGATTATAGACTTCATCCTGCAGAAGATCACTGTTATAGAGACGGCAGTAAACCCCATTTACAGATGTAAGCTCCTGCTTTACTTCTTCCAGTTTATCCGTATTTCTGGCAATAAGCCAGATTTCGTCCAGACTGCGGTAGCATTTCGGAATCTGTCTTGCAAATTCTCTTCCAAGTCCCATGGACGCTCCTGTGATGACTGCTATTCTCATAAAAATCCCTTCTTTACTAATTATTTCTACTCTTTTTATGGACATGCCGGATCGTCTTTTTCTTTCCGGTTCTCTTTTGTTTTCCTTTCTCCCCCTGTTCCTTCCTGGGACGGATCAGACAGTTCCTGCCGTATCCTACCAGGTCCATTCTCCCTCCCTTTTTCAGCGCCTCTAAGACCAGATCATAATTTTCCGGTCTCCGGTATTGGATAAGCGCGCGCTGCATTGCCTTTTCATGAGGGCTCTTCGGCACATAAACCGGTTTCATATCCCGCGGATCCACTCCGGTATAGTACATACAAGTTGAGATCGTGGAAGGCGTCGGATAGAAATCCTGCACCTGCTCCGGCATATATCCAAGATCTCTTAGGTATTCCGCCAGCTTAATGGCTTCCTTCAAGGTAGAGCCGGGATGGGAGGACATAAGATAAGGCACAAGATACTGGTCTTTTCCGATTTTCTGATTGATGCTTCTGTACTTGTCTGCAAATGCCTGGTATACCTTATGCTCCGGCTTCCCCATTTTGGACAGCACCGCATCGGATACATGTTCTGGCGCTACCTTCAGCTGTCCGCTGACATGATGCCGGCACAGTTCCCAGAGAAAACTGTCATCCGGATCTGCCATGACATAATCAAAACGGATTCCGGAACGGATAAACACTTTCTTCACTCCCGGAAGTTCTCTTAGTTTCCGTAATAATTTTATGTAATCTCTGTGATCGGCCCGGAGGTTTCTGCAGGGCTTCGGAAAGAGACATTGTTTCGTTGGACATACTCCCTTTTCCATTTGCTTCTGGCAGGATGGCTGCCTGAAATTTGCCGTTGGTCCGCCCACGTCGTGGATATAGCCTTTAAAGTCCTTCTCTTTTGTAAATGCTTCCGCTTCTTTCAGCAAGGATTCATGGCTTCTTGTCTGCAGGATCCTTCCCTGATGAAAGGTCAGGGCGCAGAAACTGCAGCCTCCAAAACAACCCCTGTTGCTGACAAGGGAAAACCGGATTTCCTGAATAGCAGGCACGCCCCCTTCTTTCTCATAAGACGGATGGTAGGTACGCATATAAGGAAGACTGTACACCTGATCCATCTCACTTTGAGACAATGGTTTTGCCGCCGGATTCTGCACCACATAGAGATGATCGGAATAAGGCTCCACCAGACGCTTTCCCGAAAACGGATCCGTATTGCAGTACTGGGTGTAAAAGCTCCTTGCATAATTCAGTTTGTCCGCCAAAAGTTCCTCGTAAGAGGGCAGCATAACCGCATCATAGGCAATGCCCGGATCCTTTACTTTACATACCGTTCCGTCAATATAGGTAATGTCCTTGATATCAATACCTGAGTCCAAAGCTTCCGCAATCTCCAGAATGGATCTCTCTCCCATTCCGTAAGAGATCAGATCTGCCCCGGAATCAAGAAGGATTGAACGTTTCAGCTTGTCTGACCAGTAATCATAATGGGCAAGCCGTCTAAGACTTGCCTCGATTCCTCCCAGTATGACAGGAACGTCTTTATAAACCTGCCGGATCAGATTGCTGTATACAACAGCTGCGTGATCCGGTCGTTTTCCCATAACCCCTCCCGGCGTATAGGCATCTGTTTTCCTCCGCTTCTTTGACACAGAATAGTGATTCACCATGGAATCCATATTCCCGGCAGATACAAGAAAGCCAAGTCTTGGCTTCCCGTACTCCATAATGCTCTCCTTACGCCGCCAGTCTGGCTGTGCAATGATGCAGACCCGATAGCCGTGAGCCTCCAAAAGCCTTGTGATAATTGCATGGCCGAAAGAAGGATGATCCACATAGGCATCTCCGGATACATAGACAAAATCAGCCTCGCTCCATCCTCTCTCCTTCATATCCTGTCTGCAGATGGGTAAAAATCCCTGTTTCATTCTAAAACTCCTAATTTTTTCTTCTCTTCAAGCGTCAGCGGCCGGTATTCTCCCGGCTTTAAGTCAGGATCCAGCACAAGGGGTCCCATTGTCTCCCTTTTCAGATAGACAACTTTCATTCCCACTGCCTGAAACATCCGCTTGATCTGATGATATTTCCCCTCCTGAATGGTAAGACGAACACAGGATACCGGACCGCTTTCCAAGATCACAAGCCTGGCAGGAAGGGTCATTTCCGGAGCATCTTCTGTTCCGATATCCACTCCGCTTTGAAACAGAGGAACGAGATCCTCCGTCACATTTCCTTCAATCCTGGCATAATAAGTCTTATCCACATGCCGTCGGGGAGACAAAAGCTGATGGGCCAGCTTCCCGTCATTGGTAAGGAGAAGCAGCCCTTCTGTGTCTTTGTCAAGACGGCCTGCCGGGAAAAGATCTTTTCGTTTTCTGTCCCCGATCAGCTCTACCACTGTGACATCTTTCGTATCTTCTGTGGCAGACACGACTCCGGAAGGCTTGTTCAGCATATAATACTCTACTGCCTCATAGGACACTTCCTGACCGTCCAGGCAGATTTTCTGCTGGGGATCCACCTTGCATTCCGGCGCTTTTTCTGTCTCGCCGTCAACAGTGACCCTGCCTTTTCGGATATACTTTTTTACTTCCTGCCGTGTTCCGACGCCCATTTCCGCCAGATATTTATCTAAACGCATCTTCATTTTAATGCCATCTCCATCCAGGTAAATACTTATTCTTTAATGTGCCCTCTGCCAGCTTGCCCCATCCGAGAGGATAGCCGTCCACACAAAAAAGATACCACCCTTTCTCTTTAGATGAGACAACATCATCAAGATCAATGGTCTCTCCCTTCAGATAGCGGATCACTCTCTCATCCTTTGCGGGAAGATCCAGGGTGAAGGGATAATCCTCCTTACTTAAGCACATGGCAAGAGCCTGACTCGGCTCGAACCGGTTTTTCTTCAATTCTCCCAGAAGAAGACCTGTCCTTAGGAAACGTACCCCTTTCAGATCAGGAATCCCCTCTGGCATATAATAAACCTTTTCCCCGCGGATATCCAGTCTGCCACCGCTTAAATCTATCTTAATTTTCTGTAAAAATTCTTTCAGTTCATCCGGCAGTTTCTGCTCTTTCCCCCTTTTTTCGCCGACCTTTTCCTTCAGCAAAGGTACTCCCTCTCCCTTTTTCACAAGGGCGAGATAATGTCCTTCTCCATGCATCTTATGAGGGAAAATACGCACCGTCTTTTCCAGGTGTCTTTCCTCTCCATCCGCCGCTTCTTCGGAAAGGCCGGGTGTAAACCCTTCATAAGATTCCATATCCATAATACGAAATTCCGGATATTCTTCCAAAAGATGAGCGATAATATCTTCATTTTCCCGGCGGTCAAATGTACAGGTGGAATAAAGAAGCATTCCGCCCGGCCGCAGCATGGAAGCCGCCTGGGTAATAATATTTCTCTGAATACGGCTGAAATATTCCGGCCCATGTTCCTCCCACGCTTTTACCATCTTTTTGTCTTTACGGAACATTCCTTCTCCGGAACAGGGCGCATCGATGAGTATTTTATCGAAATATTCCGGGAAATGCGCTGTCAGGTTTCCCGGTTCTTCACTGGTCACAAGCACATTGCCGATACCAAACAGCTCAATATTCTTCAAAAGTCCCTTTGCCCTGGAACTGCTGATATCATTTGCCACCAGAAGGCCGCGTCCTTTCAGCTTTGCGCCAAGTTCTGTGGCCTTTCCTCCGGGAGCAGCGCACAGATCCAGCACCCTTTCTCCCGGTTCGACGGGAAGACGGTTTGCCGGCGTCATGGCGCTTGGCTCCTGCAAATAGTAAAGTCCGGCGAAATAGTAAGGATGTTTTGCCGGGTAGTCTTTTTCTCCATCATAATAAAATCCGTTTTCAATCCACGGAATCGGCCGGATGGGAAACGGACAGATCTTTTGAAATTCTTCTTCTGTTATTTTTTTGGTATTTACCCGAAGTCCATAGTATCTCGGCTCATCGTAGCATGTAATATAGTCATTGTACTCTTCCTTCAGAAGTACTTTCATTTTTTCCTGGAATGTCTCTGGCAGGTTCATCCTGTCATCCTCCTTTGTATATACACCAACGCTATTATAGCATTTTATACATCTTCTAGGAATAGGCATATTTCAGTTTTTTCTTTTCCAATTCCCGAAGAACATAATAGGGATTGACGCTGATCTCATCCCCGGTGTCCCAGCAGTAAATGCCGAGATGCAGATGTACGGCGAATTTGCCGTATGTCCCCTCTTTTCCGTATCCTGAATCGCCCATAAATCCCAGGATCTGTCCGGCTTTCACTGTATCTCCCTTTTGAATATCTCCATAGGATTCCAAATGGGCATAATAGTAATAGACGCCCTGTGGGGAAGTGATGCCGACTCTCCACCCACCAAGTTCCAGCCAGCCAAGACTTGTCACCGTACCGTCTGAGATACTCACAATGGGATAAAGACCTCTTTCATTTCTGGAAGCCATAATATCTGTCCCTTCGTGCATATTTGTCTTCTTATAGCTGCGCTCTGCCATCCACGAATTTTCATAGGAAACAGTAAGGGAATCGTCAAGTGTGGAAGATGGAATCGGAAAATACAGGCTGTCTTTTTCTACTTTGTTCAGAAAAATCCGGCATTCATCAGACAGGAAATCTTTGTTTTTACGCATATCCGGCGCAAAAAACTCCTGACGGTACTCGCTGTTGTCAATTCCCTGTCTGGCTCTGTCATTAAGATCCGCCTTCTCAAACATCTCCCGGATCCCTATGGTACAAAAAAGAGAAAGCAGCAGTAAAAGGATCAGTATTTTTCGAGACATACCGTTCTGCCTTTTTCTTTTACTATATGCCCCTGCCTTTCTCTTTTATGTCCGTCTGTTTTCACGGCGGATTTTAAATATCCTCCCGGCAGTATCCGGCAAGAACTGCTTTCAGATATTCATAGCTTCTTTCTGTGGACTCGATCGAGAGCCTCTCTTTCACTGAATGGACATCCCAGATATCAGGTCCGAAAGATACACAGTCCAGGTCTTTCTTTTTGTCCAGGAAAAGTCCACATTCCAGACCAGCGTGGATCGTAAGGACCTCCGGATCCCTACCGAACATCTCCCGGTATGTCCGGGTCATCAGTTCCCGAAGGGAAGATTCCTTTTTATAGGCCCATCCGGGATATTCATTATCCGCCCGGAAGGATGCGCCGCACAGCCCAGCCAGGATCTTCAGTCTCTCTGCCAGCTCTGCTTTCTTGCTTCCGAGGGAACTTCTTACAAGGGTATCGATCGTCAGATATCCCTCTCTTACAGCCATGATGCCATGGTTTAGTGAGGTCTCTACCAGTCCCGGCAAAGTCCGGTTATATCCCACAGGACCGTCTGGCGCAGCCATCAGGTAGGCAACAATCTTCTTTGTTGTCTCTGCAGAAACAACATTCGCCGTCTGCATCCCCCTTTTCTCTGTCTGAACAGAAAGATTCGGTTCTTCATCCATAAATTCTTCCTTCCACAAGGCCTCCATTTTCACAGCCGCCTCCATAAGAGCAGAAGGATGTTCCGCCATCAAAAGGATCTCTGCCTGGCTTGCTATGACATTTTCCTTTCCGCCGCCCCCGGCATCCATGAGGAAAAGCTGTGTGCTGCGGGACGCCTCGTAGAGAAGCCTTCCTGAAAGCTTCAAAGCATTGGCTCTTTGCCGGTTGATCTCCGATCCGGAATGGCCTCCCATAAGCCCGCTGATGGTAATTTTTACAACCTCGCCTTCCCGTGAAGAAAAGTCCAGCGGGAAGGATGTATGACAGCTGATTCCTCCGGCGCATCCCACCGTCAGGATTCCCTCTTCCTCTGAATCAATATTGATCAGCTTTCTTCCTTTCAGAAGCTGGAGATCAAGCGCTTTTGCTCCGCCCATTCCTGTCTCCTCGTCAGCTGTGAAAACAGCCTCAATAGGAGGATGGACTGCATCTTTTTCATCCAGCAGAGCAAGGATCATTGCCACGGCAATCCCATCGTCGCCGCCAAGGGTCGTATTTCTCGCCTTGACAAATCCGTCCTCCACATAAAGTTCCAATGGATCCTTTGCAAAGTCATGGCCAGAGTCTGCCGTCTTTTCACACACCATATCCAGATGGCCCTGCAAAACAACAGGTTCTCTGTCCTCATATCCCGGCGATGCTTCTTTCCATATTAAAATATTATCCCCTTCATCCCGAAGTACTTTCAGTCCTCTTTCTTCGGCAAATCGGACACAGTACCTGCATATTGCATCAAGATTGCCGGATCCATGGGGAATCTGACATATTTCTTCAAAAAAATGAAACACATTTTCTGGCATTAACTGATTTAATACTGACATTAGCATACTCCTCCTTTTTTTATTTTGCCGGACTTTCCCATAGAATAAAAAGACGGCAGTTTCCATACAATGAATTGAAGTCTCTTTCTGGAAATGAATGATGAAACGACGTTTGTTTATGCTATCGGTTATTTTTCTTTTTATTACAATGCTTTTCTTTCCAACTCCTGTATTCGACGGTGCAAGTGAAGGAATCCTTCTGTGGTTTCAAATTGTCCTTCCCACCCTGCTTCCATTTATTCTGCTCTCCAACCTGATGATCCGGACAAACGCTGTCTATTATATTTCCCGGATTACCGGACCTTTGCTGGGAAAAATCTTTGCTGTGTCAGACAGCGGGTCTTTTGCTGTTATTGCGGGATTTCTCTGCGGATACCCTATGGGAGCGAAAGTGACATCCGACCTTTTAAGGACCGGACGGATTTCTTTCGAGGAAGCTTCTTATCTTCTCTCCTTCTGTAACAACACCAGTCCCATGTTCATCATCAGCTATGTGGTTATGCAGAACACGCCTTCCGCCTCCTGGATTTTTCCTTCCGTCGTCCTTCTCTTTTTGTCGCCTGTTATCTGCAGCAGGATCTTTTTGCCTTTTTACAGAAAAGGCAGCGTATCCACACGTTTTCCGGGACTGTCACCTGCCAGAGAACGCCCTTTTTCTCTGACAATACTGGACACTTGTATGATGGACAGCTTTGAAGCAATTACAAAAGTTGGAGGCTACATAATGCTCTTTTCTGTCATTACCAAACTGGCCTGCCTCCTGCCATGGAAAAACTGGCTTCCCTACCGCCTTCTGCTCTCTTTTCTGGAAATCACTGCCGGAATCCCCATGATTTCAGAGCTCACTGTTCTTCCATGGCGAATCCGCTGGCCCCTCCTTTTAGGGCTGACTTCCTTTGGTGGCTTGTGCGCTGCCGCGCAGACTTCCTGCATGATACAGGGCACAGGGCTTAAGATTTCTACCTACTTAACAGAAAAACTGGTTACTATGTCCGTAACCAGTCTTTTGTGCCTCGGCATCTTTGGAATTTTATTCTAATTCTTCTGCTGTTTCTTCTTCATATGCTTCTTCCGGAACAGAGCCAAATTCGGCTTCCAGACCTCTGGAGGACTGATCAGGGATTTCCAGCTCTGAACGGTTGTTGCGCACCATATCATAGCACTCCTGCAGCGAATTTACCAAACCGTCATATTTGGTTGTATAGCTGTCAAGAGTATGACCGATAATGCTCTCAGCATTGGCAAGAAGATCGTCTGTATACTGCATTGCTCCGATTCGGATGTCGTTAGCGTCGCTGGTGGCATTGTCAAGAATCTGCTGCGCCTGCTCTGTGGCAGCAGTGACAATCTCATTTGCCTGTGCATAGGCCTGCTGCATGATCTCATGCTCGCTGACAAGCTCTGTTGTCTGGATCTGCGCTTCCTGAAGCATGCTGTCCGCCTTTGCCTGAGCGTCTGCAAGAATAGCGTCTTTATTTGCAATGATCTTCTGATAACGTTTGATCTCATCCGGAGTTTTCATACGAAGCTCCCTAAGAAGCTCATCAATCTGATCTTTGTTTACAATAATCTTCGTTGTTGACAGAGGCTGAAATTTACAACTGTCAATGTACTCCTCAATTTCTTCAATAATCTGTTCAATACGGCTGCTCATAATTTACACTCTCCTTTTTTTATCTATTTTCTTCTGTATCTCTTCTATTACGATGTCCGGTACAAACTGCGAAATATCTCCCCCGAAAGCTGCCACTTCTTTTACCATAGAAGAGCTCAGATACGAGTACTGCAGGCTGGTTGTCAAAAAGACGGTTTCCAGTCCGCCGTCCAGCTTGCGATTTGTCTGCGCCATCTGAAGCTCATACTCAAAATCCGTAATGGCCCTCAGACCTCTTATGATCATTTTCGCTTCCATTTTTTTCGCAAAATCTACCAGCAATCCTTCAAATGGTATTACTCTGATATTCGGAATATTTTTAACAGTTTCCTCTAGTATTTTAACACGTTCTTCTAAGGAAAACAACGGACTTTTTGCGTTATTATACAATACTCCGACAATTAATTCGTCCACGATCTTCGCCGAACGGGTGATCATATCCAGATGCCCGAAAGTGACCGGATCAAAACTGCCCGGATAAATTGCTCTTAACATATTTCTTTCCTCCCCGCCGGTTCAATAAACACATGTTTATTGGTTTTGTAAACCTTCTCTTTGATCAATGCAAAACCAAGCTCGGCCAGATAATCAAAGGAAGTATCCTTTGATGCCTCCACGATGATCACACCCTCATCGGAAAGAAGCTGCGAGTCTGCCAAATACTCCAGTACCTTTTTCTCCAGTTCCTGATTGTAGGGCGGATCCATGAAAATAAAATCAAACTGCTTTTCTCCCTCCAGCCGATAAAGGGCTGTCATAACATCCGAAGATATGGTAAGCGCCTTTCTGTCCAGACGGGTATATTTCAAATTTTCTCTGATACACGCCATCGCCTTTGGATTCTTCTCTACAAAGACCGCCTCCATAGCGCCGCGGCTTAGAGCCTCGATCCCAATGCCGCCGCTTCCTGCGAACAGATCCAGGAAAATGCAGTCGTACAGATACGGAGAAAGCATATTGAACAACGTTTCCTTGATCCGGTCTGTTGTCGGGCGGGTATCCATCCCATCCAGAGTCTTGAGCTGCAGCCGTTTCGCACTTCCTGCAATCACACGCATAAACTATCACTCCCCACTTGTTATGTATACAAAAGATTTCCTGTCCATTATACGAAGCAGCGCTGTAAAAGTCAAGAAAAAGCACCTGCCGGCGTGCATGAAGCTTCCGGCAGATGCCTCTCCTTTTGTTTTTACTGTTCATAGCTAAAATTTTTACTGATCGGTAAGATGGCGGCTGTTATTTACCTGCCATCTGTCTTTCCTGCTGTTCGATCATCTTTTTTACCATATATCCTCCCACAGAGCCATTCTGTCTGGAAGTAAGGTCGCCATTGTATCCGTCTGTGAGCGGTACTCCCAGCTCGCTTGCAACCTCATATTTGAATTTGTCTAATGCACCCTTTGCTTCAGGTACAGCTGCTTTGTTAGATGAACGATTTGTCATTTCTATACTCCTCCTTTTTTGTAACATTTTTTATTTTTGTTACAACGATAGTATATGGAGGATTTACAAAATTACACTAGAATTTCCTGTATGATTTTCCAGTTTTTTCAGCCATTCGCATTCTTTCTTGGAAAGCACGGATACTGCCTCACTGGCCATCTGCAAAACAGCCGCATCCTGGAACACATCTCCCAGCCGGAAGTTCATAAGCCCACTCTGACGGATACCGAAAAGATCTCCCGGTCCTCTCTGCTTCAGGTCTTCTGATGCAATCTTAAAACCGTCATTGCTCTTATTTAAAATATCAAGTCTTTCTTTTGTATCCTTCGCCTTAGATCCTGTCATAAAAATGCAGTAAGACTGATATTTTCCTCTTCCCACACGGCCGCGAAGCTGGTGAAGCTGCGCCAGTCCAAACCTCTCTGCGTTTTCCACCATCATTACAGTGGCATTAGGAACATTGATTCCTACCTCGATAACGGTAGTGGACACGAGCACATCAATTTTACCCTCTCCAAATTCTTCCATGATCCGGTCTTTCTGTTCCTGCTTCATTTTCCCGTGAAGACAGCCTACTACAATCTTGTTTCCCAGTTCTTCCTGAAGCATAGCGGAATAATCGGTCACATTTTCCACTTCCAGATGTTCGCTTTCCTCGACCATAGGACAGATAATATAGCACTGTCTGCCTTCCTCAATCTGATTTTTAATAAAGCGGTAAGCAGTGGGACGATATCCGGTGTCCACCACGCAGTTCTTGATCGGAAGACGGTTGGAGGGAAGTTCGTCAATGACAGAAATATCCAGATCTCCGTACAGAATAATTGCCAGTGTTCTCGGAATCGGCGTGGCGCTCATGACAAGCACATGTGGCATTTCTCCCTTTTCTGCAAAAATCTCTCTCTGCCGTACGCCGAAACGGTGCTGCTCGTCCGTCACCACAAGTGCAAGATCCTGATAGGCAACTTTCTCCTGGATCAGAGCATGAGTGCCGATAATGATCTGCGCCTCTCCCCCCTGGATCCAGCGGTATGCCTCCCGTTTCTCTTTGGCCGTCATGGAGCCGGTCAAAAGCGCCGTCTGAAATGGAATCCTGTGTTCTTCAAGGAGTTTTGTAATGGATTCATAATGTTGTTTTGCAAGCACTTCTGTAGGCGCCATCAAAGCTCCCTGGTATCCGCTGTAAGCCACAGTCAGAAGGGCAAGCAGAGCGATCACGGTCTTTCCTGAACCAACATCGCCTTGCACCAGTCTTGACATGGACAGATTCTTCTTAAGGTCTGACTCTATCTCACGCCATACTCTTTTCTGTGCCCCTGTCAGTTCATAGGGGAGTTCTTTTATAAAGCGCTCCACTTCCCCGGAAGGAGATATCCGGAAACGATTTTCGCTTCGCCCGCTTTCTTCCTTCAGCTTGCGAAGTGAATAGATGAATGCGGCAAATTCATCGAATACCAGCCTTTTCCTGGCATGGCAGAATACCTCTTTGTCCTCCGGAAAATGGATCCCGCGAAGCGCATAATTATACTCCGCCAGATGATATTTCAGCCGGATATGTTCCGGCAGAGGCTCCCGCTCAAGAGGAAGACTTTCCAGAGCCTGTTTCACCGCTTTCATGACTGTATTATTGGAAAGGCCGGCCGTCAGCGGATAGACCGGCTGCATTGTACCGCGCTTCTCTTCGTATTTTCCGGAAGGATAGAAAATTTCCGGGTGTTCCATTACAAGCACATCCCGGCGTCTGACGATCATTCCCCGAAGCGTGATAACACCGCCTCTTGAAAGTGTAGTACGCAGAAAAGGCATACGAAACCAAATAACCTTCAGTGTACCTGTAAGATCTTTTACATACAAAGAAGTCACCTGCATAGCGCGGTTCCCGGATACCTGGACTTTACCGTAAATCGCTCCGGTAACTGTCTGTACACGCCCTTCTTCTGCTTCACTGATTGGTACAGCTTCCTCATAGATATCGTATGCCCTTGGATAATAGCGGATCAGGTCCCCGACGGTCCTGATCCCCAATTTCCAAAATAACTTTTCAGTTTTCTCTCCAATTCCTTTCAGTTCATGAATCGGTGTATATTCTGTCATTTACTCTACTGCCAGCACGTAATAGTAAATGGGCTGGCCGCCATAATGTGCATCCACATCAAGATCCGGATACTTCTCTTCGATTTCAGCGACAAAATTCTGTGCCGCCTCTTCATTGACTTCCTCGCCATAGTAAATGCTGATCAGCTCTGAATCTTCATCTACCAGCTGTTCCAGCATTTCCACAGCCGTCTTTTCGATGTCCTGCCCCACTGCAAGAATGCCGGAATCACCGATTCCCATAATATCCCCTTCGTGGATTTCTTTATCATCAATCCGGGTATCCCGCACGGCGTAAGTAACCTGACCTGATTTCACATTCTTGATCGCTTCCAGCATAGTCTCTTCATTTTCCTGCACGCCTGCCTCCGGCATGAAGCTGATGATCGCCGTAATTCCCTGCGGTACAGTTTTTGTCGGAATGACCACGATCTCTTTGTCTTTTACAAGAGCCTTGGCCTGATTTGCCGCCAATACAATATTTTTGTTGTTTGGAAGAATGAATACTGCATCAGCGTTTACATGTTCAATGGCGTTCAGCATATCTTCCGTGCTGGGATTCATCGTCTGACCGCCTTCAATAATGTAGTCAGCGCCAAGTTCACGGAATACACTGTTGAGCCCTTCTCCGATAGAAACTGTGATAAATCCCATCGGTTTTCTCGGCTCGGCGCTCTTTTTCTTCTGATCTTCTTCCTTCTGCTGCTGTGCAAGCTTCTGAGAATCACGGATCAGTTTTTCCTGATGTTCTTCTCTCATATTGTCAATTTTCATTCGTGACAGCTGTCCGTAAGTCAGCGCTTTCTGGATAGCAAGTCCCGGATCATTGGTATGGACATGAATCTTTACCACATCATCGTCTGCCACACAGACAATGGAATCTCCGATAGACTCCAGATAAGCCTTAAATTCCATCTCATCATTCTCTGTAAATTCCCGCTCTGTCATAATGATAAATTCCGTGCAGTATCCGAATTTAATATCTGCCGCTGCCTCAGCGGAAACCTTTGTCATGCTGCTTCCCGCTCCTTCCGCGGAAATCGCACTGTAATCCACTTCCTTGCCAAGAAAGGCGTCGTAAGCGCCCTTAAGCACTTCCATCAGTCCCTGTCCCCCGGAATCTACCACTCCTGCCTCTTTTAATACAGGGAGCATTTCCGGCGTACGAGCAAGAACCGCATCTCCCTCTTCAAGGAGAGCCGGAATAAATTCTTCCAGATCCTCTGTCTCTTCTGCAAGAACTGCCGCTTTTTCTGCAATCCCCCTCGCAACTGTGAGGATCGTTCCTTCTTTCGGCTTCATAACTGCTTTGTAAGCAGTATCTTTTGCCCTTTCACATGCTGCCGCCAGTATTTTTACATTCACTTCTTTTTCATCACGTACAGCCTTGGTAAATCCCCGAAGGAGCTGTGAGAGGATGACACCGGAATTTCCTCTGGCTCCGCGCAGGGAACCGGATGAAATCGCTTTTGCCAATGATTTCATATCCATGTTTTCAAGGGCGGTCACCTCTTTTGCCGCTGACATAATGGTCAAAGACATATTGGTTCCCGTATCCCCGTCCGGAACAGGAAATACGTTCAACTCATTAATAAATTCTTTTTTCGCCTCAATATTCTGTGCACCGGCAAGAAACATCTTAGCCAGCATTTCCACACTGATTGTCTTTACAGCCACTTAAATATCCTCCTTAACTAATCGATGACTCTGACGCCCTCGATATAGATATTGATTTTATCAACTTTCATACCGGAAAATTCTTCTACCTTATATTTGACATTGCTGATCAGATTATCCGTCACTGCAGAAATGCTGACTCCATATGCTACAATCACGTGAAAATCAATAGTGATCTCATTTTCGTCTGATATGGACACCTGGATTCCATGAGTCAGGCTGTCTTTCTTCAGCAGTCTTACCAGACCGTCCTTTACATTAACTGCCGCCATTCCGACAATTCCGAAGCATTCCACTGCCACGGTGCCGGCATACTTTGCGATCACATCAGTACTTACTGTGATGATACCCATATCTGTGCTCATGCTTCCCTTCATATAGTTCCCTCCAATTATCTCTATTTTATTTTCTGTCGATCCTTTTGCAAACTCCAGTTTAACACAAGTATTATACCCTGTTTTCACGCCTTTTACAAGAAAAAAGAGTTCCGCCGGCGGAACTCCCGCTCCAGGCGCGGCTGCTCGGCAGCAAATCCTTCTGCGGTACAAAAAAAGACTAACTTCCCTGCCTAGCGGAAAATTAGTCTCTCTTCAGATTTTCATTAAGCGCGCTCTACTTTTCCGGACTTCAAACAAGAAGTACATACATACATTCTCTTAGATCCGCCCTCTGTTTTTACACGAACAGATTTTACATTTGATTTCCACATTTTTGGTGTCTTTCTATGAGAGTGGCTGACACTGTTACCAAAGTGAGCACCCTTTTCGCAAATAGCACATTTAGCCATGACTGCACCTCCTAACACTCTAAATAAGTCTGTTCTCCAGACTCGCAACAATGATATTCTATCAGAATACTTTTAAAAAAGCAAGCATTTCTTCATAGATTTCACAAAAAGATTGAGGAAAGAACAGATCAGTCATCTCTGCAGCAAAAAAACAACTCATAAGCTGCCAGGAGACACAATATGATACATAAAATCTCCACAAACATATTAGGAAGCCAAAGGCTGATCGTAATTCCTGCCGCGATCCAGAATAAGGCAAATCCTGCCACCCTTTTCATCTGAATCCCTCCCGCCGGGGCCTTGTTTTATTCTATGCCCTGCCAGTCGGAAATATGTCTTTTCCTCATGGTATCCTTTGCTTATTCATCTGCCTCGTCAAGAATATCATTTACCTCCTCTTCCGTCATGCGGCTGCCATTTTTGGAAGTGAACCGGTCCAGAACATCCGGGACCATATCAAGGATCTTTGTCATTGTATCCTGATTTCTGATATTTACAAGTCTTGTTGTGCCATTTTGGATAACAAGAACTGCACTGGGAGTCATCTTTCCGCCGAGACCTCCTGCGCCTTTTTCCTTCTTTTCTCCATTAAAGGCTCCGGCTCCAATTGCAAAGGAAACATCTACAAGGGGAAGAATGATAGTATCCCCGATATGGATGGCGTCTCCCACTACTGTCCGTGATGAGATAACGGCATCCATGCCGTGAAAAAGAGCCTCTACTGTTCCTTTAAAATTATTATCTGCCATAATATGATCCTCCCAAATCTTTTGAACTTACTGTCAGGGCTTTTAAAATTCACTGATAAACTTCCGAACATCCTTATAGGTCTGTCTCACTGCTTTGCTGACAAGAAGACGAAGTGCAAAAGTCAGCAAATGTATCAAATAAAGCCTTCCATGTATATCCGCTTTTCCCTCAAACATCTTTTCTTCAAATTCCGGAACAATCTGAATCTCTCCCGGAAGAAAGGGATAAACAACCGCCAGTCCCGCAAGGCTGGTTCCTGTCAGCGCCGGATCTCCCAGACCGTATCTTAAAAATATCCTTCCTTTTCCCGGACAAAGGCCTCTTAAAAGGCGGATGAGAGCTTTCTTTCCAGTGCCAAAGGCCTTTCTATGCAGCTCATCTTCCAGAAAATCTATCAGTTTTTCTTTTTTTTCACTGAATAGATTTATTTTATCACAGATTGCTTTTATTGTACATTTTATCTTTTGAAAGAACGAAGATATCTTCTCGCCTGCTTTCTGAATCTTTTTTGCAATTCTGTTGTTCTTCTCAATATTGTCGGACCGTTTTTCTTCATGCGGCGGACTGTCTTCGGGATACGCGTACGGATTTTTTTCATCTGCTTCCGGTTCTTCAAAATCTTCCGGTTCAGGCTGCGTATCCGGCGCATCAGTTTCTTTCTCCGTTTCCAGATGCGTATCCATTTCCTCTTCTTCATGAGATTCCTCATGGACTTTCCTGCAGACTTCATCAGTCTTCCCTTTTTCTTCATCTGATCTCTCTCCTCCTTTGATCCGCTTCCAGGCTATTCTTGCGGAAAATACGCTCGACTTGTTCCCATATAGGATTTTCAATTCCAACAGGGAAAAAAGCCATGTCACCTTACATCTTACCTTTGTCCCCTTTTCTGTTCCGTCCGTTTTCCCCGACACCTGATAACAAACCGGCACAAAAAGTACAATGCAGAGCAATACTATCAGTATACCCAGTATGATCGCCAGTATGATACCTGCAATTTTTAAAATCAACAATAAAAGATGAAGCATATTATTTTTCCCGCTCCCTGTTTTCTAAGAATGCGCATATATCGTCTTCCATTTTGCTTTCATATGCATCCTGCAGGATTATTCTGACCAATTCCAGTGCATCATCATAGTTCCCTGCCATTCCCGCAATCAAAATGTTATCCTTCGGGCATCTGTACTGCATAAATTCAAGAGAGGACACGATTTCCAGCCTTCTTGTCCCATAGTCCGTCAGCACAAGAAAGTAAAGGGGCCTTGTTAATTTCCCCTCTCTGATCCGGGAGACTATCTTTTTCTCTTTTTTTTTCAGTTCCGCAGATACATACAGATACCTTGCAAATCTCATATTTTTTACCCTTTCTAGTTATAATAATAACTGTCCAGTATCTGTTTTGCAACATCAACCGCTCTTACATTTCCGTCGGCTTCTTCAATGATCACACTGATCACAAGTTCCGGGTTATCAACATTAGTAAATCCCACAAACCAGGAATGGTTTTTGGATGAATCGCCGTCGCTGTACTCAGCTGTTCCCGTTTTTCCAGCGACACTGTATCCCGATCCAGCAAAAACAGAGCCTGTTCCATAGTCTGTTACATTCTGCATATAAGCCTTAAGCTGTGCCGCTTCCTCTGAGGTCATCAGTTGCCCATAGCTTTCCGGATCAGTCTCTTCTACAATTGTGCCGGAATAGTTTGTCACTTCTTCTACAAGATAGGGTTCCATCAGCCTGCCTCCATTTGCGACCGCTGAAGTGATAAGCGCCATATGATAAGGACTTACAAGGGTTTCTCCCTGTCCCATAGCCGTCATCATCCGGTCAGAGGAAGTAGCATTATTATCCAGTGCAAAACTGCTTTTGTTATAACTGATATCTTTTCCGGGAAGAGCGCTATTGAAGAGTAGCTCTTTAGCGGTATCACTGTATTTTGACAGATCAAGCTGAAGTCCGATATTGCAGAAAGACGCGTTACAGGAATAGGCAAAGGAGCTTGCCAGATCTTCCTGCCCGTGGACCTGCCCTCCGGCACAGGGGATCGTCACACCGTCATAAGTGATAGAGCCGCTGCAATTGTAAGTATAAGAGGAATAATCGCTGTGTTCCCGCATATATTCCAAGGCAGTAACAATCTTAAAAGAGGATCCCGGTGCATACTGTCCCTGAGTTGCACGGTTCAAAAGACTGCTGCTCTCATCTGTGTTCAGCCATTCCCAGTTTTCGCTTACAGTGTTGGGGTCGAAATCCGGTTTAGACAGCATCGTACGGATCTTCCCTGTGGAAGGCTCCATAATCACAACTGCCCCCCTGCTGTCCCCCATGACGTCGGATGCCGCCTGCTGAAGCGAGGTATCCAATGTTGTCACTATGTTGTCTCCTGTATTTTTCTGATCCTGAAACTCATTGCTTAATTTTTCCAGGAAAAAAGCATTGGAAGTAAGAAGTTCAAAATTTCTTGTAGATTCCAATCCGGACTTTCCCTGGGAGGAATATCCTACTACATGTGCATACAGATTTCCGTAAGGATAAGAGCGGTATTCGCTGCCGTCTTCCGCTGTTTCTGTCTGGGCAAGAACATTTCCGTCTTTATCCAGTATTTTTCCCCGCACAACCCGGTCAGCCATAGAATCCAGACGGGGATTATAGGGACTGTTGATAATATCCTCGCTCTCCACAACATTGAAATAGCCAATATACCCCATCAGCACAAGGAACAATGCAACGAATACGTAGGTTACCCTAGCGAATTCTTTGTTTACTTCTCGCTTTTTCTTTTTCTCTTTCTTTTCCAGTTTTGACTGTTCTTTTCTTTCTTTGCGGCTCATCTGCGATCTTTCCTGCTTCTTTTGCTGTCGCAATTCTTCTTTTCTTAGCTCGTAACTGTTGTTCTTTTTTCTTTCTTTCAATGCTTTCTTCCTCGTCCTCTCTTACAATATAAAGTCCCTGGATGATTGCAAACATAATCAATGTGCTGAGCAAAGAGCTTCCTCCATAGCTCACCAAAGGAAGGGTTACTCCTGTAGACGGAATAAATTTTATAACACCGCCTATATTCAGAAACACCTGGAAAATATAACAGGTTCCAAGCCCCAGCGCCACCAGTTTATAAAATTGATTGTGGAGCTGCATGGCAATGTTAAGAAACATTATATAGCAGCTGACAAATATAAGGATCAGACACAGGGCAAATATAAGTCCCAGCTCTTCGGCAATCGCCGAAAAAATAAAATCTGAATCTCTGACAGGGATACTTTCCGGCGATCCCTGGCAAAGGCCCATTCCAAACCAGCTTCCTGTCCCTATGGCAAACAGCGACTGCGCCACCTGATAGCCCCCGTTGTCGTAAGTTGCAAATGGATCCCGCCAGACATTTACTCTCGTCCGGACATGACCAAACAAATAATATCCGATCACAGACGCTCCTGCCCCTGCTCCCAGTCCGGCCAGCATATAAAGAGGCTGGCGGGTGGCAACATAGAGCATTACAAGGTACACAACAAAAATGATCAAGGCAGCTCCAAGGTCTGTGGAAACCACAAGGATCAGCACATGCAGGGCGGCGATCATCGTTGTGATCACCACGTTTTTAAAAGCAATAGATTCCTTCAGACTTGCCGCAACATAAAAGACAAAAATGATCTTCACAAGCTCGGAAGGCTGGATGCTGATACCGCCTATAGAAAATCCAAGCTTCGCTCCGTAAGATACCTGTCCCAGAACTGCTACAACTGCAAGTGATACCATTCCTGCAATGGCATAAATTCTCCTTAGCTTCGCCAGGCTTTTTACTTTTCGGATAATGACAGGAACAATCAGACTTAACACAATACCTGCTGTTGCAAAAACAAACTGTTTCATTGCCGTCTCATAATCCAGCCGCGTCAGCATAACAAGTCCGATGCAAAGAAGCATGCACATATTATTGACTACCAGTCTGGATACCTTCGGATAAATATGAGTATACAGAAGGATCGCAGCTCCAAGAAGGACAACCTGTGCAAGATAGAATGCTGCTATTTTGATATCTTCTGTCTCCAGATAGAGGATGATAAACGCGATCAGCTGGAACAGAAACATAAGCACATTCTGTCTCCGCAGCATTCCCTGCTTTTTTTCCATATCATGATACCCGAATATCGCAAAGCAAAGATACGTGTACATGATGATCAGAAGGATAATCAAATATTTTGAAATTTCTACAATAATATTTACCAAACTTTCACCTACTTCACTCCCCGCTTAAAATGTCCTCTTGTAAAGTCGCCTTCCCATGTGCCGGGATCTTTCTGCCCCTCTGTCACTTCACTGAACCATTCCAGAATACGGCTCATCTGGCGGCTGCTTTCTCTGGAAAAGGCAAAAATGAGAGCTGACGGACGAAGCTTTTTAATCTCTTCTCCTTGATCTGCCAGCAGTGTGGGCGCTGTATTATATATGACATTATAACAATAAAGACATTCGTTTTTTACGGCAAATTCTTTTTGATAACGATCTGACATCGAAAGCCAGCCGCTTTTCTTCGTACACTTGGACGTATGACGGCGGACACAGCCGGCACTTACCATAACAGGTGCATACCCATATACAGGCAGTTCCATCCTGCTTCGATCCAATTCCTCAAGTTCAGACACATTCAGTTCCAGCGGGGCCACAAATCCATCCGCCCCGGATGTTTTCCAGAAATACTGTGACCTCCGGTTCCACTGATAGGCCGAAGAATCTGCAATAATGATCCCTTCATACCCCTCTCCTCGCAGAATGCGCAGGCTTTCCATATTGCGTATCAGCATACCATCTGCAATGGAACATAACATTTTCAAACTTTGCCTGTAGATATGTTCTGCCTCGCTCCGGAAGATTCTTGCCATAGCAAAAAAGACTTCTTTTCCTGCTGTTTGCGCCTGGCAGATCTCTGTCTTTAACTCTTCTTTTTTCTCATTTGAGGCTCCCAGATAGAGCGTGTCTTCCACATAGATCCTTTCCACGAAGGATATTCGGGCCGCACATTTTAATTGCTCTTCTGTCTCCACAGATACATAGATTGGCACCCGTTCTTTGGAATTGTCATCTGACTGCTTTGAAGAGGACTCTTCTTCGCCGGATGCTGCCGAAGCACCCTCTCTTTCCTCCCGCTCTGTAATCTTCTGATCACGGCGGTATGTTCCGACAATCTCATTTTCAAGCCTTTCAAGCGCCGCTCTTCTCAGCTCATTAACACCCTGTATTGGCAGAAATACATCTCCATCCATCTCAATGGAAAGTTTATCGAATACAAAGGGAGTCCCCCCGGTTTTTCTAAGCTGGTGCTCCAGTCTTTCTTCCGATATCGGCTGTTTCAAAGCTTTTTGCACCAATGCACCCTCGCTCACTGTCTCGATCCGTCCGTATTCTCCCTCGACAGACAAATATAGTTTAGCACTTTTCCCTTCGGAAAGTATTAATTTCCCATTAATTTTTTCCTGTAATTCTCTTTCGTTACAGGTATCTGCTTTCTTTAAGGTCTCCCTGGCATCCGGTCTGGCAAGAGAGAGCATCTCTTTTCCATTGTGACGGCGGTAGTACCCATCCGTATAGCCTCTTCTCTGGTAAGCACTCTGTAAAATATCCAGGTCATTCTTGCTCACCAAAAACTGCTTTTCAGTTCCGGAAGCCTTCTGTTCCAGATACAGATCCACATATTTTCGATACATTTCCACCACTGTTTTCACGTAAGAAGCCTGTTTCATTCTCCCTTCGATCTTGAAGGAAGTGATGCCCGCCTCTATAAGTTCCGGTATCAGATCAATGGTGCACAGATCTTTAAGGCTTAAATAATCTCCTGATTTCTCATTTGTTTTTCTGCCTTCTTTTTGACTATTGTCGCTGCTCCCTTTTATCGCCCAGGGAAGTCTGCAGGGCTGAGCACACTGCCCGCGGTTTCCGCTTCGCCCTCCGATCATGCTGCTTAACAAACATTGACCGGAATAACAATAGCAGAGAGCTCCATGCACAAAACACTCGATCTCCAAATTCGTACGGTCTGCGATTTTTCGGATCTCCGTCAAAGAAAGCTCCCTGGCCGGCACGATACGGACCACGCCCAGTTCTTCTAAATACCCGGCCATAAGAGAATGGGTGACCGTCATCTGGGTACTTGCATGAATGGGAAGATCCGGGAAACGCTGACGGATCATATCCATAACTCCAAGATCCTGCACGATAACTGCATCCAATCCCTGCTTATAAAAAGGGAGAAGATAACGGAACACATTTTCCATCTCCCGTTCTTTTACCAGAGTATTGACTGTTAAATACAGTTTCTTTCCATGGAGATGCACATAATCGATAGCCTCAAGCAATTCTTTTTCCGTAAAATTCTGCGCAAATGCCCTGGCCCCGAAACAGCTGCCTCCCGCATACACTGCATCTGCTCCGGCATTGATGGCTGTTTTCAAAATATCATAGGACCCTGCCGGAGATAAGATTTCTATTCCGCCGTTTCCTGTTTTTGCAGTTGTTCCCGCCATGTTTTCCCTCCGATATCTATCCGAATCATATCATAAAATAAGCTGTCCTTGGACAGCCTATTTTTTCTGATTATTTTTCATTTCTGTTTCCAGTTTTACAATTTTCATCTGCAGTTCTCTGTTCTCTTCTTTCATTTTATCGAGAGCCTTCTCTGCATTTTCCAGTTTGATCTGAACAGAAATCAGTTCGTGCTTCAGATCATACATCTCTTTATCTTTTGCTTCAATATCACTTTCCAGGGTGCCTCCCTGCTTCTTTGCTTTAAAATAGTCATCCGCAATATTCAGCGCCAGCAGTATGCTTCTTGTTTCCGCGCTCTGTTTACGGTATCCTTCGCTGTTCGTACATTCTTCCAGTTTATGATTCAGATAGGTGGAAACCCTCTGCAGATATTCCTCGCTCTCAAATCCGCTCAGGGTAAAAACCTTTCCCCCTATGAGAACTTCTGTAAAATTTTTTGATGATGCCATAAAAGACCTCCCGCTCTTTCCTCTTATATGAGATTTATTATAAACTATTCGCCAATAAAAACCAACTATTTTTCATGATTTTGATATGAAATTCCCAAATGACTGTAGGCCAGGTCTGTCACCACGCGGCCTCTGGGCGTACGCTGTATAAATCCGTTTTTCAGAAGATACGGTTCATATACATCCTCTATCGTACCTGCATCTTCCCCTACAGATGCCGCCAGCGTATCCAGCCCCACAGGTCCTCCCTGAAACTTCTCGATCATTGTCAGAAGAAGGTTTCTGTCAATATGATCCAGCCCGTATTTATCTACATCCAAAAGATCCAGCGCATAGTCCGCCACCTCTTTTGTAATAACTCCATCATATTTCACCTGTGCAAAATCCCGGACACGCTTTAAAAGACGGTTCGCCAGACGCGGAGTTCCTCTGGAACGCCTGGCCAGCTCCGTTGCCCCCTTTTCTTCGATTTCTACACCCAAAATCTTTGCCGAATGCAGGATAATGGTCTGCAGTTCCGAAACCGTATAAAATTCCAGATGATTTACGACGCCAAATCTGTCTCTCAAAGGAGCTGTCAGCATACCCGCACGGGTAGTTGCCCCCACCAGCGTAAAGTGAGGAAGATCCAGACGGATCGACCGCGCCCCGGCTCCTTTTCCGATCACAATATCAATGGCGTAGTCTTCCATTGCCGGATAGAGCACTTCCTCTACCTGGCGGTTCAGTCGATGGATCTCGTCTACAAAAAGAACGTCCCCTTCTTTCAGATTGTTGAGGATCGCTGCCATCTCCCCCGGTTTTTCAATCGCCGGTCCGGATGTCACTTTCAAGTTCACCTGCATTTCATTGGCGATAATTCCGGCCAGTGTTGTCTTTCCAAGACCCGGAGGCCCGTAAAACAGAACATGATCCAGCGCTTCCCTCCGTCCTTTTGCTGCTTCTATATAGATTTTCAAAGTTTCTTTTGCCTTTTCCTGGCCAATGTAATCCTTTAAATACTGCGGCCGCAGACTGTTTTCTATTTTGATATCTTCTTCCAGATTCTCTGTTGTAATGATTCTTCTGCTCATATTTCTCCCCTGCTCTTTAGAACACCATCAGTTTCAGCGCCTGCTTCAGAACCTCTTCCACCTGTGTGTCCTCTGTGATCTCAATCTGCTTGACAGCACGAAGAGCCTCTGTATTTCCATATCCAAGGGCAACCAGAGCCTGCACAGCCTCGCTTTGGATATTTCCCTGTACATTCCCGTAAACCGGATCCGCTCCCTCTTTCCCGTCATTATGGTTCAGCGTATCTTCCAGCTTCAACTTGTCTTTTAATTCTAAAATCAATTTTTCCGCCGTTTTTTTCCCGATTCCCGGAGCTGCCGATATCGCTTTTACATCCCCCGACAGCACGGCAAAACGCAGGTCATCGGGCGTAAGCTGGGACAGGATGTTCAGTCCGCCTTTAGGTCCGATCCCGTTCACACCGATCACAAGCCGGAATACTTCCAGATCGTCTCTGGTGAGAAAGCCAAACAGCTGCATGCAGTCTTCTTTCACATTCAGATAAGTATGGATCTTTACCTCTGTTCCTACAGGGGGCAGCAGTCCAATGGATGCTCCCGGCATAAAAATGCCATATCCCACCCCCGCCACATCAACAATCACCCTGTCTTCTTCCACAGAAGCCAGTTCTCCCCGTATATATGCAATCATTTTATATCAGCTCCTTAATTCTTTTCAGCGTTTCATTGGCGGCAATTCCTATCAGCAGCCCTGTGATCACCCCTGCAATTAAAAGGACTGGAATATAGTACGCCACACTGAATGTTTCTACAACGATCATCGCGATGATCAGCTGTCCGATATTGTGAAATACTCCTCCGGCTATACTGACTCCCATTACACTGAATCCTCCTGCCTTCTTCAGGACTGCCATTACAGTAAGACTTAAAAGTCCCCCTGCAAGGCTGTAGAGGATAGCAAACATATTTCCGAACAGGAAGCCGGACAACACAACTCTTGTTATGGACAAAAGATAGGTCTCTTTCAGGCTCATCTTATAAAGCGCAATGACGATCATCAGATTGGCAAGTCCCAGTTTCACACCAGGGATCCCGATCTGGATAGGGATCAGTGATTCAACATAGCTGAATATCAGGGCCAGTGCTGTAAAAACACCGAAATATGCAACCCGGCTTTTCACACATATCCCTCCTTAATTCGTCATGCCGTCCAACTCACTGTTGATATTTGATTCCACTTCCACAATAACCCGATTAGGCAGGCAGATAATATTCTCTCCGCTGGCGGACACTGCCTTCTGATGTACACAGAGCTGATCCGGACAATCCGCCTCCGTCATCTTGGCCTTTCCGTTTCTGATCTGTAGAATATTACTTCCATTATTTATGGTTATCTCCCGATCCTCATTCAAAGGATAGGTCCCTTCTATTTTTCCATCCACCTTGACCACAGCGCTTCCCGAACCGGAATCTTTCAGTACCTGATGCAGTAAAAATGCACCAGCCGCAACTACAAGGATAATAATGATCAATACAATATCTTTTTTGCTTAATGCTTTTTTCATGTTTTTGCTACCACTTTCCTACCCCGCTTTTTCTCTGTCAGAATACGTTTTCAAAAGCAGAATATCGATATTCTATCCTATTTTAGCATAACCGGCTTTTTTGTGCAATCACATGTTCGATTCCCTCCATATTGCAGGAGAATGCAATAATATGCTATAATAGCATGGTGTCCTGCCGGATACGTAATTATGGGAATAAATTGGTTTTTATCAAAGATATTTATAAGGAGAACTTTATGAAAAACAGAATAATTGCTGCTCTTACCGCGGCAGCTTTCATCTGCATATCTCTGTCCGGATGTGCGGCTGCTTCAAAAGAGCCCATGACCTATACGGATACCGTATTTGACACCGTAGTTTCAATTACTGTCTATGACTCCACGGATCAGGAAATCCTGGATGAATGCAAATCGATGTGCCAGAAATATGACGCTATGTTTTCTGCCACAAATCCTGACAGCGAGATATCCAGAATTAACCAGGCAGGCGGCAATCCGGTGGAGGTGTCTTCCGAGACGGCAACCCTGATCAAAAAAGGATTGTACTATGGTAAGCTTTCTAACGGCGCCTTTGACATTACCATCGGTAAAGTTTCCAGCCTGTGGGACTTCAAGGCAGAAAATCCGTCAGTCCCCGATTCCGCTGCTATTGCTTCCGCTCTTGAGCATGTAGACTATCAAAAAGTACTGGTCAGCGGAAACACTGTCACCATGCAGGATTCGCAGGCTGCCATTGATCTGGGTGCAATAGCCAAAGGCTATATTGCAGACCGTCTTAAGGACTATTTGGAGGAAGAAGGAATACGGCATGCCAACATTAATCTCGGCGGAAATGTTCAGACAATCGGCGGAAAGCCTGATGGCTCCGCTTTCAACATCGGTATCCAGGAACCCTTTTCCGAAAGCGGGATCCCTCTTACTTCCGTTAAGATCAAAGACCAGTCCATTGTCACTTCCGGGACTTATCAGCGATATTTTGAAAAGGATGGAACCATCTATCATCATATCCTTGATCCAAAGACCGGTTATCCCTGCCAAAATGGTCTTTCCAGCGTTACGATCATCACAGACTCCTCTCTGACCGCCGACGCCCTCAGTACCACCTGCTTTGTACTGGGGCCTGAAGACGGACTGAAACTTGTCAATCAGCTGGATAATGTAGACGCCGTCTTTATAGACAGTGAAAACGAGATCACTTATTCTACCAATTTTATGAAATAGGAGAACACAGTAAAAGCTCTGCTTCAGTTAGGGATTTTCCCTCTGAAGCAGAGCTTCTCTTTAGAAATTTTCTTTGTTCACCGTTGTCTAATAAACTCCATATTCCGGGATCATAGTTGCCACGGAAACTCCGAGAATAACAAAGAGTATAATACTCAGCACAAATACGACTGCATAAATGATCAGCCACGCCCGGCAGAAATTTCTTCTGTTTACATTTCCATTCTTTCCAAATGCCCACACAAGATACAGCACCAGACCGACACATGGAATCATCCACGCAAGAATTGTCAGCACCCAGTCTCCCAAAGTCATCGGACTTTGATCCATGTTAAACTGATTATCTACATGATAGTTTCCATTATCTCCCTGATAATAGTGATAACCGCTGTTATACTGATAACCTGCATTTGGATCCGTATAAGTCTGGTTCTGGCTGCTTTGCTTATTCTGATTATCTGAGTCTGTCTTTTCTAAAATATCCGGTGTATTTTCAAAATTATTATCCATTTGCAGCTCCTCCTGTTTTCTTTTATCACGCCTATTGTATCACAGGTATGGTACAAATACAATTATTGTTTCACCAGCTCCCAAATATGATACAGCAGATTGTCATAATAATAAGTCATAGGCGGGCAGTTTGGAAAATAAACATACATACGATAAATATAAAACAGGACCATACCTGCAATCAGCGCTCCTCCCGCCAATTTCAGATGAAAGGAAAGCCCGTCTCTCCCCTTTCCATATCTTTCATAAGCGGCGGCAAGCACCCAAAGGCCGATCAGAAATATAAAAGGATGCATTTCCCACGCTCTGCCAAAATCCAGATGCAGAACAGCAAGTCCTGCCCTTGTCAGTCCACAGGATGGGCAGGGAAATCCTGTCATATATACCAGCGGACATACGGTTCCCAAAAAATTTCCGGACAATGCAAAATAGGCGATTACTGCAATAATCGCCCATTTTAATTCCACAATATCTTTTTTTACTCTGTACAGTATCAGCTTCCACTTTTCTTTTTTCATAAGCCTCTGTCTGAAAACTCTATAAGATAATCTTTTTCGGACACTTCTCTGCACATTTTCCGCAGTTTGTACATTTAGCCGGATCAATGTGTGCAATATTATCAACCACTTTAACAGCGTCGAATTCGCAGACTTTTTCACACATCTTACATCCGATACATCCTACAGAACATACGCTCATAACATCTTTTCCTTTATCTTTGGAACTGCAGTTTACGAGATGTTTCTGCTCATACGGAACAAGTTCGATCAGATGTCTCGGACATACCTCAATACATTTTCCGCATGCCTTACATGCATCTTTATCTACCACTGCCACACCATCAACAACATGGATCGCATCAAACGGACAGGCCTTTACACAGGAACCTTCACCCAGACATCCATAAGCACAGGATTTCGGTCCGCCGTTCTGCATCATGTTGATCATGACACAGTCGTGGAGTCCGTAATACTCATAGCTCTGTTTTGCTTTTTCACATGTTCCGCCGCATTTTACAAATGCAACCTCATGTACCTGCTCTCCTGCTTCTACGCCCATAATATCCGCAATTTTGGCAGCTACCGGAGCACCGCCTACCGGACAGGCATTTACCGGTGCTTCTCCTGCTGCGATCGCTGCTGCAAGTCCGGAACATCCCGGATAACCGCATCCGCCACAGTTGTTTCCTGGCAGCACGCCAAGAACCGCTTCTTCTTTTTCATCAACTTCTACTGCAAACTTTTTGTCTGCAAGTCCGAGAAAGATACCAATGAATAAACCAGTACCGCCTACAATGACTGCAGCCAAAATAATTCCTGTCATACTCATGTTACTCTTCCTCCTATATCAATCCTGAGAATCCGAAGAATGCAATCGCCATCAATGTAGAAGTCAAAAGCACGATCGGCATTCCTTTAAAGGACTCCGGAATATCGTTGTATTCCATTTTCTCTCTGATTCCTGCAAGAAGCACGATAGCAATCAGGTATCCGACACCTGTTGCAAATCCGTTTACTACACTTTCCAGGATATTATATCCGCCCTGCACGTTGTTAAGAGCTACACCAAGCACTGCACAGTTTGTTGTGATCAGCGGCAGATATACACCCAACGCATTGTAAAGAGATGGAACAAACTTTTTCAGGAACATCTCCACAATCTGCACAAGAGCAGCAATAACAAGAATAAATACGATCGTATTCAGATAATCAAAGCCTAACGGCTGTAAAATAAACTGATACAAAAGTCCGGCAACAAGTGACGCCAGCGTAATAACGAAAATAACCGCGCCTCCCATACCGACTGCTGTCTCCGTCTTTTTGGAAACGCCAAGGAAGGAACAAATTCCAAGGAACTGGCTGAGTACGACGTTACTTACAAGCGCAGAACCGACTGCAATTAAAATCAAATCTCCCATCTTTTCCCCCTCCTATTCCTTATCTTTTCCGGCAGCTGACGGACATCCGCCGCATGTTGCACAGTCTGAGCCACATCCTGACTGAATCTTGGACGCATCTTTTCCCTTCTTCTCCATGTTGATCTTTACTTTATTCTGAAGTGCAGCAAGACCAGCAAGAACAAGGAATGCTCCCGGTGCAAGAATGAAGATGGAAATAGGTGTATAGCCTGCTTTTCCGGCAGCTTCATCCGCCAAAGGAAGGATTTGGTAGCCAAATGCCTGACCAGCGCCTAAAATTTCACGGACAACACCAATTGCCACAAGAGCAATCGTAAATCCAAGCCCCATTCCAAGTCCATCAAAAATGGACGGAAGAACCGGATTTTTAGAAGCATAGCTCTCGGCACGTCCGAGGATAATACAGTTTACAACGATCAGAGGAATATAAATTCCGAGGGAATCATAGAGGGCAGGTGTAAAGCCTTCCATCAGGAAATCAACGATCGTTACAAAGGATGCCACAACTACGATAAACGCCGGCATTCTGACAGAATCCGGTATAATCTTACGCAGCATGGAAATCAATAAGTTGGACATAACAAGCACTGCCGTGGTTGAAAGTCCCATACCGATACCATTCATAGCCGAGGTCGTTACCGCCAGTGTCGGACACATACCCAGCATCAGAACGAAAATCGGATTTTCATCTATAATACCATTTTTCAGTCTTTCGACACAACTACTCATATTAACTACCTCCTAAAACGCGTTCTGGAAGTAAGCAAGTGCTGCGTTTACCGCACCTGTCACTGCCCGTGATGTAATGGTGGCACCGCTGATCGCATCGATCGGCTCTCCCTCGCCTCCATCTTTTGATACAGCAAATTTTTCTGTCTGCACACCTACATACTGCTCATAGAAGGAAGGCTCCGTTGCTTTCATACCAAGACCAGCCGTCTCACTGATGGAAAGGAAGGAAATTCCGCTCACTGTGCCGTCTGCTGTGATGCCGACTGTAATCTGGATATCCCCGCCGTAGCCTTCGCTGTCAGTTGCTGTGATCACGTAGCCTGTCTCGCCTCCGTCAACTTCACACACTTCGTCGATGGTTGCCGCAACGCCCAGATCTTTTACTACCTGGCTTGCAATATCTGTATCCACATCAACGGAAACAAATGCATCTTCTGATGCCTCCGGGAATACTGCCTGCCATGCTTCTTTCTTTGCTGCTTCCTGGGTCTGTGCGATCGGTCCCTTTGTAACCTCATAAACCAATCCCAGCAAAAGTCCGGAAATCAAAGTAATAACTGTAAGAATAATCGTATTTCTGATAATCTTGTTCATTATTTTTCTCCTCCTTTACCAAATGGTTTTGGAAGAGTAACCTTCTCAATCAACGGAACCAGAAGGTTACTGATGATGATTGCATAGGACACACCTTCTGCCGATCCGCCGAAAATACGGAACAGACCTGTCAAAAGACCAAGCACAATACCATAGACATACTGTCCTTTCTTCGTGATCGGTGATGTTACATAGTCTGTTGCCATGAACCATGCACCAAGCATCAGACCACCGCCGCACAGATGAGCTGTGATATACTGCGGATCAAAAAATCCAATCTCCGGATGCGCTACATGTCCGAAAATTCCTACAAAAATCACGAATGTCACAATATATGTACCTGGGATCCTAAGATCAATGACTCCCATTAAGATCAGGAAAATAGCTCCGATCACAATGGCAATCACAGAAGTCTCACCAATGGTTCCCGGAATATTTCCGATCAGCATATCCATTGTGTTGACCTGATCCAAAGCGCCCTCTTTTACATAGGCAAGTGGGGTCGGTCCGGTAATGCCGTCATAGACAAAGCTTGTCATTGGTCCGGTAAAGGAAAGCAAAAGGAAACATCTTGCTCCCAGAGCCGGGTTCATAAAGTTCTGTCCAAGTCCTCCGAAAAGCTGTTTTACAATAAGAATACCGAATACGCTTCCCAGCGCGCCCATCCAAAGCGGCGCTGTTGGAGGCATGTTAAGCCCCAGCAGAAGACCGGTCACAACAGCACTGAAATCTCCTACCGTTACTTTTTTGTGCATAAGTTTCTCATAAATAAATTCTGTTAATACTGCCGCTGCCGTTGTGCTGATCAGCATAAGCAGAGCAGGTACGCCAAAGTTATATACTCCAAAAGCAGATGCCGGAAGCAGTGCAATAACTACCATGAGCATGATATTGCCAGAAGTAACCTTGGAACGTATATGTGGTGAAGACGAAATATTTAACTGATTCTCCACTTTTGTTCACCTCTTCCTCTCTTTATTACTTTTTCTTACGGTTCGCAAGAGCAATTTTCCTCATAGATCCTATAGACTGTTTCAGCTGGCGTTTTGCCGGACATACGTAACTGCAGCAGCCGCATTCCACACATTCCAGCCCATTCTGCTTTGTAAAGAGCTCTTCATCATGATGCTCTGCATAATCCGCAAGTCTGGAAGGGATCAGCCTGCTCGGACAGACCTCTACACACCTTCCGCAGTTAATGCAGGCTGTCGGCTCAAATTTCGCCACCTCGTCTTTTGAAAGACAAAGGATAGATGAAGATGTCTTTGTCACAGGAGTATCCAGAGTAAACATAGCAAATCCCATCATCGGACCGCCGGAGATGACCTTCTCCGGTTCACCCTTGAATCCGCCTGCAGCTTCCACAAGTTCCATCTGGTTTGTTCCAAATAAGGCCTTAAAATTGCCAGGTTCATTCACTCCATCGCCGCTGACTGTTACAACTCGCTCCATAGACGGGATACCTTTTACAACTGCCTGGTATACATTGATCATTGTCTCAACGTTGTCTACCACGCATCCTGCATCGGCCGGAAGCATAGTGGAATTAATTGCCCGTCCGGTTGTTGCATAAATGAGCTGACGCTCTGCTCCCTGGGGATACTTCGTTTTCAGAGGCATAACTTCCATGCGTTTCTCATCTTTCACAAGTTCCTGAAGCTTTGCGATACAGTCTGGTTTATTATCTTCTACAGCAAAAATACCTTTTGCATTGTCAAACAGAGATAAGATCACCTTCATTCCGCCTACAAGCAGCTCCGGCGTCTCGATCATTCTTCTGTAGTCAGCAGTGATGTACGGCTCACATTCCGCACAGTTTGCTATAATGTAGTCAATTTTATCAGGCTCTTTCGGGGACAGTTTCACTCTTGTGGGGAATCCTGCACCTCCCATACCTACAATACCGGCTTCGCCGATCGCATTTAAGATCTCTTCCTTTGTCATTTCTTCCAAAGGCTTTACAGGGCCGTATTCTACTTCTTCGTACTGTTCGTCATTTTCAACTACAATACAGTTTACTTTTGCTCCTGTAGGATTAAAATGAGGCTCGATCGCTTTCACTGTTCCGGAAACAGATGCATAGATCGGAGCTGAGACAAATCCGCCGGCCTCCGCAATTTTCTGCCCCCTGAGTACATGATCACCGACAGACACAACCGGAGCTGCCGGAGCACCGATATGCTGTGAGAGCGGATAAACCAGGTTCCCTTTTGGCTTAACTTCAGTAATCGCCTTGTCCTTGGCCAGGCGCTTACCATCATCGGGATGAATACCACCCTTAAATGTTAATAATGCCATCTCGTTTTCCTTCCTTCCTAACTTTAATCTGTATATACTATACAAGAAAACGCCGACTCTATCTAGCTTTTTTCGGCAATTTTATTGTACATTTCCAAGTACATCTTGATGTTTGTTTAACAATGTCTCACACACAAAGATAGAGACTATATTCTAGTCTCTATCCGAAAACACTTTATGATATTCCATACGGTTTATCAGTTACTTATTCATCAGATCCTTCTTCTGCTTCAGCAGGCTCCAAAGCCTTCATACTCAGACTGATCTTCTTCTCTTCCACATTGAGATCAACGATCTTTGCAGTAATCTCCTGTCCTACTGTCAGAACATCTGATGGTTTTTCAACATGCGCTCTGGAAATCTGGGATACATGAAGAAGTGCGTCCACTCCTGGTGCAAGTTCAACAAAAGCTCCGAAATCTGTCATTCTGGCAACCTTTCCTGTGATCTCCTTGCCAACCGCATAATCTTCCTGTGCATTTGCCCAAGGATTTGTCTCCGGGAATTTCAGGCTGAGCGCAATCTTTGTATCATGAATATCTTTTACAAGAACTGTCACTTTCTCGCCAACCTGAAATACCTTCTTCGGATTTTCAATTCTGCCCCATGACATTTCAGAAATATGAAGGAGTCCATCCACACCGCCAAGATCGATAAATGCTCCAAAATCTGTCACATTCTTTACTGTTCCTTCAATTCTGTCACCGATCTGCAATTTTTCAAAAAGCTCTTTTTGCTTTTCTGCCCTTTCTGCTACAAGAAGCTGTCTTCTGTCACCGATAATACGGTTGCGGCGAGGATTAAATTCACTGATCACAAATTCAATTTCCTGTCCCTGATACTTGCTCAGATCTTTTTCATATGTGTCAGAAACCAGGCTTGCAGGGATGAATACTCTGGCTTCATCAACAACCACACTGAGTCCGCCGCCCAGAATCTGTGCGACAGGTGCCTTCAGTACTTCTTTGTTTTCAAACGCTTCTTTGAGGCGCTCATTTCCTTTCTCAGCAGCAAGCCTTCTATAAGTAAGCAGCACCTGACCTTCTCCGTCATTAACCTTTAATACTTTTGCAGTCATTGTATCACCAACAGAAACAAGAGTAGTAAGGTCCACACCCGGCTCATTCGTATATTCGCTTCTTGTGATGATACCGTCTGCTTTGTAACCGATATTCAGAATGATCTCATCCGGCTTTACACCAATGACTGTACCGTCAACCACCTCTCCGTTTCGTATTGTCTTGAATGACTCGTCTAACATCTGTTCAAATGTTAATTCTGACATTATTTTGAACCTCCTCAATTATTTTGTTGGGCGTGGATGCCCCTGCTGTAATACCTACTGTTTCCACGGACCTTAATTGATTCATATCCAAATCGTCAAGTGTCTGTATGTAGTACGTAT
>NZ_JAYAZJ010000039.1:0-15120 GCF_037273965.1 Claveliimonas sp.
TGCCTTATAATTCTAACTGCAACGACCTATGTTGCAACTAATTTTTCAATTGACCCTTAAGTGTAAGAGAATGATTCGGACATGAGAAAAAACGGGAAAGGAGATTCCTATGGAAATTCGTACACTTCGCTATTTTATGGCAATTGCCAGAGAGGAAAATATGACCCGGGCCGCAGAAATCCTTCACGTCACCCAGCCCACCCTTTCAAAACAGATGCAGGCCTTGGAAAATGAGCTGGGCAAAAAGTTGTTTCTTAGACACAGCTTTTCCATCGAACTGACAGAAGAGGGAATGCTGCTTAGAAAACGTGCCGAGGATCTCCTTTCTATGGCTGACAAGATCCTGGAAGAATTTTCAGCTATGGATGATATTGTCGGCGGGAATATTTATTTCGGCTGTGCTGAATCTTATCAGATCCGCCATCTGGCACGGGTGATCAAACGTTTCAAAGAACAGTATCCGGATTTTCACTATCACATCACCAGCGGCGACACAGAACAGGTCACAGAGAAACTGGACAAAGGCATTCTTGATTTTGCAGTTATTGTAGAGGAACCGGATTACGAAAAATATAATGTTCTGAAGATGCCCGGCGGCGACCGCTGGGGCGTCATTATGCCTTCTGACAGTCCTCTTGCACAGAAAGAACAGATTACTTTTGATGATCTGAAAGGTCTTCCCCTCTTTTGTTCGGAACAAAGCTGGAGGGCTGATCTTCCCAGATGGTGCCAGAACCGCATGGATGAACTACGCTTGGAAGGCTCCTTTCGCCTTTCCTATAATGGCTCTGTCTTCGCCCGGGAAGGTCTGGGCTATCTTCTTACCTTTGACCATCTGATCGATACAAGTGAAAAAAGCGGTCTTGTATTCCGACCGCTTTTTCCCGTACTGGAAACGCAAATGTATATTATCTGGAAGAAACAGCAGGTGTTTACTCCCATTGCAGAACGATTTATTGCAGAATTGCAAAATTTCTGCCTCCTGCCTTTTTAATATTACAATTTAAGATCCAGCGCTGTTTGTTCCAGATCTTTTTTCGCCTGCGCCTGCCTGTTTTGGAACTCTTCTTTCATTTGATTCAGGTTCTCCAGCGCATTTTCCAATTGTACTCGGGTTTGCTGGGCTTTTTCTTTCGCATTCTTGATCTTGCCGTAAACCATCCAATCTGTAAAAAGATTATCAAAGAAATAATCGGCAAAATACAGGAAATCTCCAACCTCCACTCTGATATCTCCTGATATCCCCTTTGAAACATCTGACAGTTCTGTCCGGAACCTGCGCAGCGCCAATTGGAGCGAATTGATTTTAGACTGTGCCGTATTCAGATGGCTGTATTTTATAACATCAGCTATTAAATCACCGCCCGCCATATCTACAATCCCCCAGTTCTGCGCTCCGCCAAGTTCATCCAATACCTCCCGTGCTATCTGAAGTGCCCTCTCCCCGGCACTTATGGCTTCGTCGATTTCTTTTTCCTGTGTTTCAAAAAATGTCAGATTCCTTTCCAGCTGCAGGATTTTCTCTGCCTCCGGAGTCTCCGATGACTTGATCGCTTCCATTTTTTCTGCCAGCGCCGTTTCATATTCTGTATCACAGTTTTCTAGTTCCAGGAGCCGGCTTTGATAACGTGCAATATCCTCATTTACTGACTGCAGGGAAGCTTTTGCCGCCTCCCATTTTATAGCCGCCGCACGGGCTTCTTCTTCCTCTTTCGTCAGCTTTTCTTCCAGCTTCCCGGATACCCTGTAAAAGAACGCGGTAAGACTTCCCTTGTTAAGGCGTTCTACATCTTCCTGCTCCTCGTTCATTGACTTTTCCAAATCTTTTGATTTTTTCTCCAGTTCTTCTTTCTGTATCTGAAGATCGGAAAGCATTGCCTCTATTCCTTTCTTCTCCAGCGTCTCCTGATGAAGCCGGTGAAGATCCTCGTCATAATAACTTGCCATATTTCTCCTCCTCATAAAGCTAAAGCAATCTTTTTTAAGACTCTGACTACTTTTCTCTTACAATAATGAATGACTATATTATATCACCCTGCCTTCTTCCTGTCATTCTTTTTCAATGCTTCCAATCTTTCTGAAAGCCGCAACTGAAACAGACTTTTTCTGTTATGTTCAGTTGGTAGAAATACAGGATAGATCCAGTATAATAAGAGAAAAGGAGGTATGAAATACATGAAAAAACAATCCAATTTGATTTCTCTGAATTTATCGGCACTTCGTCAATACCACAAGTATTCTCAGGAAGAAGTGGCGGAAAAAATCGGTGTATCACGGCAGGCTGTCGCGAAATGGGAATCCGGAGAAACCGTACCTGATATCCTTAACTGCGATGCTCTGGCAAAGCTTTATAATGTCTCTATAGACGATCTCATCCATTTTGACCAGGGAGAAGCCAAAATCCCAATTCCACCGCGCGGGAAACATCTTTTTGGAACTGTCAAGGTTGGCGAACGAGGACAGATCGTCCTTCCCAAAAAGGCAAGGGATATTTTTCACATAGAACCAGGCAACCTTTTGATCGTACTGGGAGATGAAACTGCGGAAAGCGCCGGAATTGCGCTGATCCCGGAAGATACAGTTCTTCACCAAATGACCTTTTTACAAACTCTCCTCAATGCCAGCGAAAAGGAGGAAGAACAATGACGGATCTGCTGAAAATAGAACATTTAAGCAAACATTATCCCGGATTTAGTCTTCAGGATGTATCTTTTACGCTTAAACCAGGTCGGATCATGGGGCTTGTGGGGAAAAACGGGGCCGGGAAAAGTACGATTTTAAAATCTATGCTGAACATCGTAAAACCGGATCAGGGAACGGTCACTATGTTCGGGAAGGATTTTTTTCAGAATGAGAAAGCATGTAAACAAAACATTGGTGTAGTGTTCGGCGGTATTGACTTTTACCCTTTGAAAAAGCTGTCCGCTATTACTGCTGTCACCAGAACTTTTTACCCGGAATGGGATCAGCAAAAATACGAGAACTACCTTCGGCAGTTCTCTCTGGACGAAAACAAAATATTCAAATCACTTTCTAACGGGATGAAGGTAAAATATTTACTGGCCCTTGCCCTTTCCCATAATGCCCGACTCTATCTGCTTGATGAACCCACCTCCGGTCTGGATCCTGTATCCAGGGATGAAATTCTCCACATCTTTACCCACATTGTAAAAGACAAGGAGAAATCTGTCCTATTCTCTACCCATATCACATCAGACCTGGATCACTGTGCGGATGATATCACTTATATACAAAGAGGACAGGTTTTAAAAAGTTCAGACAAAGAAACTTTTCTCCGTTCTTTTGACTATCTGAAGTCTCCGGAAGACACCGGAGAACTTACGCTGGAGGAAATTATGCTGCGAACAGAAAGGAGCGATCTATATGAGACTGCTTTATAAAGAATTAACCCTTACCGCCCATCCTACTTCTATTGTATTTGCTTTTCTGGGATGTCTGGTTATTGTGCCGGCCTATCCATATACCGTCATCTTTATGTTTGGATGTCTGGCTCTTTATCTGACCTTACTCTATGCAAGGGAAACAAATGATACCTGGTATACATCCATTCTGCCTGTCACAAAGCGAGAAAACGTAAAAGGAAAATTTCTGCTGGCCGTCTCTTTGCAAATTTTCCAACTTCTCATCTCCATTCCCTGCCTTTTTCTCCGGCACATTCTGGAAGTTGGAAATAATCCGGTAGGAATAGACGCAACTGTAGCCTGGTATGGATTAGGTCTTATTATTTATGCTGTTTTTGATCTGATATTTTTTCCGGCCTATTATAAAAATGGATATAAAGCCGGAAAAGCTTTTATAGTTGCAGCTATTCCCATGCTGCTTTTAATGATAATTGCTGAAGGATCTGTTCGCTTCCCGGTCTTTTCCTATCTGGACAGCAGCATTCCCCGTGACCTTTTCAGACAGATACCTTTCCTATTGCTTGGTATCTTATGTTACATCACTTTTCTTATATTTTCCTATCGTATCTCTGTCCGCAGATTTGAAAAAGTCGACTTATAAAAGCCGACTTTGTTTGCGTATCTATGAGATATTATTTTATTTCTTGTCTCTGTACTTTTGGGTACCTGCCACAGCAATGATAAACAAGATCAGCACCATGCCGCTGACGGGCAGGAAAACTCCTTTTACAAAATACAGCACCGCACATATAACCAAAAGAACGAGCATGATAACCGATAAGGTATTAAAAAATAGTTTCATTTATTTTCCCCCTTTTAAAAAAGTCGCGATAACTCCGGCTGCTTCTTCGGCGTTTGAGGCTATAGCAGGATGTCCGCCATGGGAAAACATATAAACAGACGCTTCCGGAACAGCAGCCGCCATTTCTTTATACTCCTGTTCCAAATTTCCCCGGCACATCTCATCTTCCCTGCTCCCTAAAAACAAGACAGGAACTTTCAGCTCTTCCAATGGTTTCCGAAACAAAGGGGTCTTTTCCTTCGCACACTGAAGCAGCGCCTCCGTATCAAGATCGACTACTTTTTCCCAGTCCGCTCCCTGGCACCATTCATAGAATTGTCTGGCCTGAAGATCTGCTTTTGCACCATCTCTTTCTTTCAAAAGATTATCTGCAAAATGTTCATTGAGTGTCCGGCCGTCAAAGCTGTCCGCTACAATTCTGTCAAATAAATCCGGGCGCTCTAACGCCGCATTCATGGCCGCCCATGCCCCTCCGCTGGTTCCTGCCAGACTGACGCCATGCAAATTCAAATGTTCCACAAGTGCAATTGTCTGTATTGCTTCATCAAACCACATATCCGGTGAAAATTTTTCTATTCTGTCAGACTTCCCATTCCCCAGAAAATCGATTAATATGCACCTGAATTTTTCTGAATATAATGGCATAAGAAGCTCAAACATTTTGGAAGAAGCGGTATTTCCATGCAGAAAAATAAGAGGTGTTCCCTGACCGTATTCTCCATAATAAACAGATTTTCCGCGATATTCAAAATATGCCATTTACCTGCCTCCTTTCATCTTTACATTTTCCTTCTGCCTCCGCCAGTTGACAGGAATCTGCAGCCCAGCATATACTATCATTAGTATATAAGATCCGGAGGTATTTGACAATGTTATGTATTGCAATCGCTCCATGCAAAGTCTGAGGACGTTGCATGGAGAGGCAGCGCAGTCATAATGCTTAAAAAGCAAAATTGCTGCGCGTATGGTCTGAAACGACCTGTCCTCAGACTTTGCTTTTTGATGTCCATATTTCTCTCACAAAATATTTGAAAATAAAACATCAAAGGAGCAAAGTATAACAATGAAAAATTTAATAACAGATTTAAAAACATTTCTAATTTTGTGGAGTACACAGTCACTGTCTCAGCTCGGCAGTTCCATGACAGGTTTTGCGTTGACTCTGTGGTTGTATCAGAAGACAGGATCCGCACTCCAAACAGCTCTTCTGTCCATTTGTTCCTATGCCCCCTATGTTGCTACAAGTATCTTTGCCGGTGCTTTCAGCGACCGTTGGAACAAGAAAAAAATTATGTTGGCATGTGATACTTTTGCCGCCTGCTGTAGTGTAATAGTTCTCTTTCTCCTGAAAGCAGAACTTCTTCAACCGGTTCACATGTATCTCTTAAATGCCATCAGCGGTCTGATGAATTCAGTACAGCAGCCAGCCAGCGATGTGGCAATGACAATAATTATACCGGACAAATATTATCAAAAGGCAAGCGGACTGAAATCTCTTTCCAATTCCCTGATTACAATTTTTAATCCTGTGCTTGCCACAGCCGTATTCTCCCTTTTGGGAATGGAGGCAGTAATTTCTATTGATCTGACTACTTTTGCAATTGCCTTTCTGGCACTTCTTTTTAAGGTAAATATTCCTTCCGGTCAAGAAAGAGATTTCGCCAAGAAAGAATCTTTTATAGAAACTGTCAGGTCAGGTCTTAGCTATTTAAACAATAACCGGCTTATTCTTACATTGATACTGTTTCTTGCAGGAATCAATTTTGTTGCATCCGCTTTTGATGCAGTTCTTCCAGCTTTGATTCTTCCTAAAGCAAACGGCGGCGAGGCCATCCTTGGAATCGTCAGTTCCTGTGCCGGAATCGCAACTTTAGTCGGAAGTCTGGCAACTGTACTTCTCCCCGCTCCAAAGAACCGCATCCGGGTAATCTACCTTACGATGCTGTTTTCTCTTGGGACAGAGAATTTCCTTTTGTCATTTTCTGATTCGCCGATTTTATGGTGTCTTGGGCAACTGATTGGATGGTTTTTCGTTCCTGTAATGAATGCGAATCTTGATGTTATCCTAAGGACATCCATTCCTCTGGAAATGCAGGGACGGGTTTATTCCTGCAGAAATACTCTGCAGTTTTTTACCATTCCTATAGGGCTGTTTGTAGGAGGCGGCATGGTAGATAAGGTGTGTGAACCTCTGATGCGTTCTGTCGCTGTCGGTAGTTTGGCCGCCCGTCTGTTTGGAACAGGCAAAGGATCCGGTGCAGCGTTTATGCTCTTCCTTCTGGGAATTACTGGCGTTATCATATGTTTGATATTTGGGCGTATTCTTCAAAATTATACATATACAGATTATCCTGAAAATTAAATCGAGCAAAGAGAAAGGGACAGAAACTCCTGCTTCCTCGAAATAATATGCTATAATAAACCAAAATAAATTATCAAAAAATGAATGGATTCTGTTCTTCCAGTCGTATTATAAGTGAAACAGGTAAGATATATCTTAAATAAATGAGGTAGGAGGAATTAAGAATGAAGCGGAAAATGAACAGAACAGTCGTGGGTATTTTAACGGCAGCAGCTGTGCTGACACTTGGAACGGCAAGCACATTTGCGGCTGGAGCGGAATATGGAAAGAATCCTGTAAATACTGGTGGTGACGGCGTTTGCCGCTATATAGGAAACGCCTGCCGCTATATTGACGCAGATAATGATGGAATTTGCGACAACAGCGACAAAAATCAGCTTTGCCGTGAAAAATGTAATGAAAATTTTGTTGACGCCGATGGAAATGGAATCTGTGACAACTATGGCGCAAAACATGGAAGAGGATTTCGCGGCTGTCATAACAAATAGCAGGGGATAATTCAATGCGGAGTGAGCAAGAGGTAACCAGAGCTATCGAACAGTACTCCGATATGGTTCGGCGGCTTTGTATGATACATTTGAAAAATTATGCTGATACCGAGGATATATTTCAGACGGTATTTTTAAAATATGTCCTCAGTTCGGCTGCCTTTGAAAATGAAGAACACGAGAAAGCATGGTTCATTCGTGTTACCATCAATGCGTGTAAAGATCTGCTCAGAAATTTTTTTCACAGTCATGTCACATCACTGGATGAAATTTGGGAACATTCCACAGAAATGCAGGAGGATCACAGAGAAGTTTTGGAGGCCGTATTATCACTTCCGCAAAAATACAGAGAGGTTGTATATTTACATTACTATGAGGGCTGCACTGCTCCGGAAATCAGTCAGATTCTGGGGAAAAAGGTAAATACGATTTATACGCTCCTGACCCGTTCCAGGCAAATGCTTCGAGAAAAGCTGGGAGGTGAGGAATATGAATGATAAAATCCGGCAAGCCTTTGATCAGGTACAGGCAGAAAACGAATTAAAAGACAAAACAAAAGATTTTATCTTCCAAAAGACAAAAGGATACAAACAGGCAAAGACTGCTAATTTCAAATACCTGGCATCCGCTTTTGCGTGCGTCGCCTTCCTTCTGATCGGCGGGTACTGGCTCTATTTTACTCCTACAGTGCAGATCAGCATAGACATCAATCCCTCTGTGGAATTAGGCGTGAACCGCTTCAACCGCATCATTTCTTTTGAAAGTTACAATGATGACGGGGATAAATTAACGGATTCTCTTGATATAAAATTTATGGATTATTCAGAAGCGGTAAACAAGATCATAGACAGTGAAGAAATACTGACATTATTGGAGAATGATGAAGTCATGACGATTGCCGTTGTCGGAACAGACAACTTACAATCCGAAGAGGTCCTTTCCAATATGCAGTCCTGTACAGCTGGAAGAGACAATACCTATTGTTATTATACTCATTCGAAAGAAGTGGAAAAAGCGCATGAAAGCGGTCTTTCCTATGGAAAATACAAAGCATTTTTAGAGCTGCAAAAGCTTGATCCCACAATTACCGTTGAAGAAATCCAGAGCATGACAATGCGCGAGATCAGAGAGCGGATCAGCCAATTATCGGGCAATGTAGACGATAATGGAGAAAATAGCAGAAAGAATACCGGGACGGGCCGTGAGAATCATTCCGGAAACGGCAGCAGACACCGCGGCGCAAGAGAACGGAACACACAGTAAGTTCCGTTCTTTTGCGTCCTGGAATGCCCGAATCATTCTCCAAAGTACTCTCTGATCTTTTCCATCCTCTCCATTTGGCTGACATGGAACGGACAGCGGGAATCACAGTGCCCACATTGTATGCAATCTTTCGCCTTTTTATTAAGACTTGCATAATGGCTTTTAGCCAGATCATCTCCAGCCAGTGCAAGATCATAATATTTATTAATAAGCCCCACATCCAGTCCGGCAGGACATGGCTGGCAGTGATTGCAATACACACATGAGCCTTCTGCTTCCTGCGGCGCAAATGTTCCCAAAATCGAGTAATCCTTTTCTTTTGGTAAAGCATCAGTAAATCCCAAGATACGTCTTAAATCCTGACAACTTCTCACCCCTGGCAGTACTGTAATAACGCCTGGTTTATCCAGCGCATACTGAATACACTGGTACTCTGTCAAAGCTTTGCCAAATGGGGAAGTTTTTGCATTTAGCAGCTGCCCGCCGGAAAAAGCTTTCATAACTGAAATCCCAACTCCCTCACTCTCACAGCGGCGGTAAAGATTTTGTCTTTCATTCACACCTCCAATGGCATAATCACCTTCTTTTTGGTAATCATAGGCAGGATTGATACTGAACATCAGCATATCCAAAATCCCTGAATCCAATACCTCGCACACCACGCTGGGCGTATGGGAAGAAAGTCCGATAGTCTGTTTTCAGAGCATTAAGCTGCCAGTCAACAGAGCGCTTGATCATATCCAGATCAGTCGTCCATCCGTATTTACCGCCTTCATAATTGGCGCCGAAATGGATTTGAAAATAAACATTTTTCCGTTGTCCTGCCAATGCCCTTCCAAAAGCCGGAAACGGAGCAGCGTCTGCAGAAGCCATATCAAAATAATTGATTCCTTTTTCCAGTGCCAGTGTCATTACCGCTTCAATTTCCTTATCACCGGCAGCTCCAATAGAACTGGTACCCAGTCCGATCACACTGATTTCTTCCTCTCCATGAGGCAGTTTTCGATAGTCCATTTCAAATTCCCTCCTATATATTATGTGGTGATTTAAATCAGTTTTTCGGCATCTTCCCTGCTGATACAGGGCACTTCTTCCGCCAATTTCACTGCAAAATCTTCCTCCAGCCCTGTATAGTGATTCATATATCCTTTCCGGTACAGCATCCGGATCAAAAGAAAAATTCCATAAAAATACTGTTAAATCTCTTTCCGCACAAATCAAAAAACCTTATCCGTGATTCTCATAATCCGTGATTCCGGCTCCGCTGTTAGGATAAACAGCTGAGTAAACACTGTCTGCCGCAAAAACACTTAACAGGATCACACATAAAATAATTGCCGCACGGCGTGGAATTTTCTTGAAAATCTCATCAAAGAACGGCGCGATTATATATATAAATGCACATCCGCCCAATCCGAAAACAATCAGCCCTTCTGCACATATCCTTCCATGCAGATTAAGAAAATATCCGGAATAGTTCCACCAGTACATGTGTTTTGTCTCCCAAAGAATAAATCCCGCAGTATATTCAACTATTCCGCAGACAACCATTGTCAAAAAGAACAAAATAAGCGGTTTATCTACAAAGCGCTTCAACAAGGCTACGATCAAAACGCCGCCGGCTCCATAAATCGGAAGCCATGGTCCGTGGAAAAATCCCCGGTTGACAAATACTCCATCCCCGAATAAGTGGAGCGAAACTTCCCAGAGCCATCCGATTACTGAAAAGGAAAAAAACATCAGAATCAATGAACAGACTGTATATTTTCTTCGGTAATTGATCCGGATCCAGGTTTTAGTCTCAGGATTATAAAGCGGATACAATTCTACCGGATACTCTTCAGCATCAGATTCTTCAAACAAAAGCTTATCATTTAAATACTCCGCTCCGCTGTATCCCTGTTCCAGCGCTTCTTGCCTGAGAGCAGCATAGACCTCCGCCCACACAGTCTCTGTGTATGGCTTGATCCATACATACCCCAGAATACCTAATGTGAAAGCACTCAGTATCCGCCACCCCAGAAAAGAAAAATCAAGCAGAAATCCCCGCATCTTATTTCCTTTCATCATCTTTCTCGACAATGCAAAGGCTTCCTTATGTCCGATATCCGGATTTTCTGCAAGGATGTAAGGAATCATTTTATAAGAATATCTCTTGATAATTCCCCCGATGATCGTCAAGTCCCACAGAAAAATCAAAAAAGATCTCTCAAACATAGTAAAAGCGGTTGCTTTCCACCGTTTTACCCTCCACGGAAATGCCAGTCTTCCCATTTTACTTTGTCTGTATGTACGGTTTTCCAAAAGGAAACGACACTGCCCAACCGCAAGCACATTGCTGACCAGCGCAAGGAATAAGATCATCAGAAAAACGCCTGCAAGAATAATCATACCTTCTGTCGCTTTATCCTTAAAAATAAAGTCGTTCATTGCATTAATAAACCCATATAGTGCTGATTTTTCTTCTGTCATGCGATTATAGATATGTGCCAGCGCTCCCTTTTTTGGAGTATAGTGTTCTCCCAGAAATTCAAGCACCTGATTGTTCTGCGGGGCATCTGATTCTCTTATACTGAAATACCAGTCATTTACAATCTGCGCATTGCTTGGAAGGTCAAATCTGCCTCCTACGAAATACATCGCCGCATTGTCCACCTGATGCGTTACTTTCATACCACTTGCGATAAAGGCAACAAGAAGACTGATTCCCAAAATTCTCCAATAATTTTTCTTCAGGTTTCTTTTCCCATTTTTCTTTAAGTTCTTTCGATTCCACATAGTTCCCCCTCAATTCTTATCTTTCACTATGACTGCATCGGCGTCCCTACTTCAATCAGGTTACCGTCCGGATCATAAAAACGAATCACTTTCTGTCCCCAGTCATGGGTCATAAGTTCGTTGACATATTTTGTTAATGGATATAATTTTTCAAGTTTTTGAGCAAATGCATCTATATCATGTTCTTCAAAATACAATTCACAGGAATTGTTCTCCGGAATAACCTCCTTTTTCAAAAAATTTTTCCAGATTTTTTCATCCTGAAGCACAAGACCTTCCGTTAAAATCATATTGCCATCATTATCAAGCACCATATCCAATCCAAACAGATCATGATAAAACTTCTTTGATTTTTCGATATCCTTAACAACGATCAATATATTTTTTAATTTCATCTTTCTCCTCCAATACTGTCTGCCAGATCATCTGATTATCTTTAAAACTGAAAAAAATCTCTTTTTCTTCATACATATTTGAGAGATAGGAACGGATCGTACTGCCAATAAGCGCATACTGCTGCGCTGACATCTGAAGATCATATGCATCGAAAATATTCTTCAGCAGCACTTCAAATGTAATCGGCGTATTACACAGTTCCCTGATTTTCCCTTTGATTTCTGTAATTGCTCTGTGGTTAAGCTGTGCCAGTTCCCTGATATCCGACATGACAGGAGCATGGGATGGTACAAAGCGCACCACATCCAATGTCTGAATATATTCCAACGTCTGCAGCGTCTTTTCAGGATCCCAAAGATAACTGACGCCATACTTCCCAAGTGTTTCCTCTGAAGATACACTGTCCGCAATATAAGCTGTTCCGTCCTTAGTCCGAAAACCCACCATGTCGAAGCAGTGGCCCGGCAATTCCAAAAGCTCCATATATTCAGGCAGAATATCGCTTGTAAGAGGAAGCACATTGCTTCCCTGCGCCATAAGAAACTTATTCTTCAATTCTTTGAAAGGACGGCCGCCATAAAGGCCGATCGGTTCCAATACAGGCATATTGGAATAAATATATTCCATGTCTTTTGCGTAAATCTTACACCCGGTTTTCTTCTGTAAAAAGTAATTTCCGCCAATATGGTCTGCATGAGAATGCGTGTTAAAAATTGCTTTCAGATTCCAACCTTTTGATTCCAGGATGCGGCAGACCTTTTTTCCAGCGTCTTTATCATTACCGCTATCGATCAGTATAACTTCATTATCGTTTTCTTTTATCAGTCCGATTTTGGCCGGGCAGTCAATATAGTAATCATGCTCTGACAATTGTATTAGTTCATACATTCTCTCACCTCCGTTGCTCTCGTAACAGAGAGTTCCAATCCCTCTATTCCTTTATCCGCAAAATTTTATCCATCTTCTTCCCTTTTGCCAGTTCATCGATCAATTTATCCAAATATCGAATTTCTTGCATAAGAGGTTCTTTGATATCTTCTACCCGTATTCCACAGACAACACCTTTGATCAGTTTTCTATTTTCGTTCATTTCCGGAGCACTGTTGAAAAACTCTTCATAATTAACAGATGTTGAAGCCATCCTTTCCAAGTCTTCCGGTTTATATCCTGTAAGCCAACAGATGATCTCGTCTACTTCCTCTTTCGACCGTCCTTTTCTGACAGCCTTGTTTACCAAAAGAGGATAAATTTTCGCAAATTCCATTTTATAAATTTTTTCATTGTCCATGCATCAGATCCACCCTTTCCTCAATCACTACTAACCGCTTTCGTATACTTCATAAATCCCTGCTCAAATTCCTCCGGATATGTGCATCCAAGGCTCTCGGCAATCAGCACTGCCATTTCACGAAACAGTCTGCATGAAGTTTTAATGGCCTCCCTGAAATGTTCATAGTTGCTGTCAGGGAAGGTCTCCTCATATAGCAGGTAAACATTTTCCGGAAGATATTGTTTAAAATATTTATTCTGTTTTCCACAGGAAACCGAATAGTCTGTCTTACTCCCGATATACCATCCCAGCATGACTTCAAGCATATGGTGCGACTGCGCATAATAAGTTGTCATAGCAAAAGGAAGTTCATCTCTAAGGATTCCTTTTACAACATCACAAAGCGACCAGAAAAATTCATTACAGCATCCCTGAAATTGCGCTTCTGTGGGTTTTCTGACGTAAAATTCCTCGTCTGTAGGCGGAGGCAGCTGGGGAAGACATCCTGTTTTATCTATAAGCGGAAGGAATAGTTTGTTTCTGTTGCTCCCCTCTTCCATAGTCTCCAAAGTTTCAACACCGATATCAATGCGGTTTCCATCTTCAAATATCAGCAGCCAGGAATAGGTTTTATCATAATGGCTGCGCAGGCCAAAACGTTCTCCATAACCATACGCATCATCCTGCTCCTGTTTCAGAATAACTTTTCCAAATGGATTCATCCACGACGTATCAGCGCGAAAACTTTCTGTCTCTTTCACTACATACATAATATCAAAATCCTGATAAATATCCCTGGGGACATTGGGGTTTGCCCTCGAACCTTTCAGATATGCCGCCAGCACACGTTCATCCGACCTGGCTGTATCGATAATGATATCAAACATCTCTTTCTCTGTGCGCAAATATGACCTCCCTTAAATCCGTTCTATTCTAAAGTCTCAAGCTGTTAAACTGGAATTGTCATTTCCGATTTGGTTTTCTTTTCATAGCTAACAATTTAATATAATCATCAAACTCATCGGTATTGACCGGTTCAAACATTACCCATTTCCCATCGTGATAGATTTCTGCTTCATCATATTTTCTGCAAACAGCATCAGAAAGACTGTCTCTTATAGCTTCAAATTTGGTTCTTTCATCCTTTCCAAAAATAATCAGAAAACCCACACAATTACTTTTTGCATATAGACAGCAAAGAGTTTTACCGCCTCTACGATATTTGTACTCGTAAGTCCACTTTTTACCACCGGTATTCCATAGTCGTTCCATTTCGTATTTCTCATCAATAGCCCAGCATAACTCCTGCCAGACTTCGAACAAAGATGGTCCCAGCAGTTCAGTCATAGTTGATTTGGATGGTATATTTTCAAGCATGATATTCCTCCTTAAACGTTCATTTTGCGATGCAAAACACTCAAAAACGGAATCAGTAATAATAATCCATTCATCTTATATCTCCACAAATCAATAGGATTTATAACCCCTATCCGAAACAATATCTCAAATCTAAATCAAAGAATAGGAACACACAATTTACAATAATGCCTGTCTACAAGCATATTCAAAAGTAAAACAGATCTTCAAACTTTTTGTCCAATGCAATACAGAGAATCAGCGCCAGTTTCGCTGTAGGATTGAACTGTCCTGTTTCAATGGAGCTGATCGTGTTCCGAGACACGCCAACCATATCTGCCAGCCGCTTCTGTGATAATTTCAATTCCATCCGTGTTTCTTTAAGGCGATTTTTTAATATCAGCTTATCATCCATATTTTCCACCGCCCTACAAAATTGTGGAAGATACGCTCAGGTCATAAATATAGCATCCGGACATTACGAATACCAATATCGTATAGGCAATTATCTGTATCGCGAAAAAAAGCGTCGCCAAAGCCATCTGAACCACAACTGCCTTTTGACTTGCCTGCTTTATAACTTCTTGCTCGTATACGTCCTTATTTCTATTTTCCGCTCTGCTTTTTGCTAAAATTTCATCCTTGTTCATAATGGAAGCCTCCAAATCGAATTGCCAAGTTTTCTTGTCGTATCTTCATCATAACATTGCCAAGTACACTTGTCGATAGTTTTTCTAAAAATGTTAAGATACGTTGCTTGTGGCAATGGGCAATTCATACTACAATAATGGTAACGATAACAAGAAAGGGGGCATCCCTAATGCTTAATGAAAACATTAAAGCAATCAGAAAGTCAAAAGGACTTTCGCAGCAGGATCTTGCTGTCAAGCTGAACGTCGTGCGGCAAACTGTTTCTAAATGGGAGCAAGGGGGTTCACTTAGATAAAGATACCACATCAATAATCCCACGCTGACTTTTGCTC